>NZBB01000051.1 GCA_002686295.1 Candidatus Woesearchaeota archaeon | reverse complement strand
AACAAGGCATTTATTAGATTGGATGTATGGAATAAATATGAGTAGAGCATTATGTCTGGCTGTTCAAAGCAATGGCAAGAGAAGAACTCTTTCAACAGGCAGAGTTCAAGGTCCAACATTAAAGCTAGTTGTTGACAGGGAAAGAGAAATACAATCATTCAAACCAAAAAAGTATTGGCAGTTAGAATTAAAGGGAGAGTTAAATGATGAAAAGTTATCTGCGACCCATGAAAAAGAAAGATTTTCAGATGAAAAAGAAGTTGATTCTATAAGAGATAAAACAAAAGGAAAGAATGGTTTAATAAAAGATGTTAAAAAAGAAGAAAAAATAGTCATTCCGCCTTATGCTTTTGACTTAACAACTTTACAAATAGAAACTTATAAAACAACAGGCATAGGTCCAAAACAAGCTTTGTCTGCAGCCCAAAATCTTTACCTTGGAGGATACATTTCATATCCAAGAACAAGTTCTCAAAAACTTCCGCCAACAATAGGTTATAAAAAAATAATAACTGCTTTACAAAGTAATGATGAATATAGTGAAATATGTATTGAGTTACTGGTAAAAAGCTTAAGACCAAGTCAGGGTTCAAAGCAGGATCCTGCTCATCCGGCCATATATCCAACTGGAAGAACTCCAAAATCCTTGAAAAACAATGAGAAAAAAGTTTATGATATAATAGTAAGAAGATTTTTATCAGCGTTTGGTGAATCAGCAAAAAGAATTCATACAACATTAAAAATAGGTGTTGAAAAAGAACCTTTCAAAGCAATTGGAAAATTAACTGTTGAAAAAGGTTGGTATGCTTACTACAAAAAATATTTGCGAGTAAGAGAAACAGAGTTGCCAAAAGCAAAAAAAGGTGATGAAGTAAAGGTTGAAGAAATATTAAAACATGAAAAAGAGACAGAACCTCCTAAAAGGTATAATCAGGCAACAATAATTAAAGAATTAGAAAAAAGAAATCTTGGAACAAAGAGTACGAGAGCACAAATAGTTGACACATTGTATAGGAGAGGATACATAAAGGGTGCAAGACTCGAAGCAACTATTATGGGGATTAAAGTTGTTGATACACTTGATGAATATAGTCCTAAGATGGTTGACGAAGAGCTAACAAGAAATATCGAAGAAGACATGCAAAAAATCCGTGAAGAGAAAAAAACAAAAGACCTAGTTATAGAAGAAAACAAAACTTTATTGAAAAATGTGTTGAGTAATTTCAAAAAACACGAAAAACAAATAGGAAAGAAATTAGCAGATGCACAAGCAGAAGTTGAAAAACAAGAATCAATAGGTGTTTGTCCAATTTGTAAAGAAGGAAAACTATTGATGAAAAGAGGGAAATTCGGAAGATTCATAGCATGCGATCAATATCCAGAATGTAAACAAACTTACAAGATACCAAAATCAGGATTTATAGAACCTTCTGGAAATAAATGTTCAGAATGCAAAACATCTTCTATATTCATAAAATTTAAAGGCAGAAAGAAACAAGAAGTATGCATAAATGATAAATGTCCTTCGAAACAAAATAGTGTTGAACAAGAAGAAGAAAAACTCTGCTCTAAATGCAAAAAAGGAACTCTAAAGCTTAGAACATCTATGTATGGAAGCTTTTATGGCTGTAGTAACTATCCAAAGTGCAAACACACAGAGAAAATAGTTAAAAAAAAGGTTTGATTCAAAATATTTATAAACAGTTTTCTAATTCTTTGAGATAGTCCTTTTTGTATAAGTGATTGAAATTAGTGTCTTTGTTTTAATAAGACAAAATTGTTTGGGGCTATGGTGTAGCTTGGACAGACGCCAAATATTTGGTTATCTGAAGCAACTATCATCGTAGGTTTGGGACCTATGGACCCCAGTTCAAATCTGGGTAGCCCCATCAAACTTTCATCGTCTAAATTTTGACGTAAAGTTTATAAACTGTTTATAGTTTTATAACGAAAATGGCAAAAAAAGCAACTTACGGCTCTGTAAAAAGATTTGGTCCAAGATATGGAAAAACTGTTAAGGATAAATTTGGAGCTATAGAACAAGAACAAAGAAAAAAACATAAATGTCCATATTGTCATTATGAACGTGTTCGTAGAGTTGCAATTGGTATATGGCTTTGTGGTAAATGCAATACAAAGTTCACAAGTAAAGCTTATACTGTTTCAAAGCCACCAGCAATAAAAGTCGAGGTTGAAGAAGAATGAGTTATAAATGCTTTAATTGTAATAAGAAAATTTCTGAAGTGCAAATAAAAAAGAGGGTTAGATGTTTATACTGCGGTTCAAAAATAATATTTAAGGAAAGAAGCGTTGCTACAAATGTTAAGGCCAGATGAAATATTCTGCCATTATACTAGTCGAGGGCGATTCAAAAATAATAAAGCTTTTTGAATCTGAAGAAAAAAAATTCAATAATAAACGGGCATTCTACAAGCTAAATAAAAAAAATGGTTTGATAGAATTCAATATCCAAGCAGAAGATTCAACAGCTTTAAGAGCAATGTTGAATTCAATAACAAAAAACTTGATAGTTTATGAGAAAATAAAATGGATAACGAAACAGAAAAAAAAATAACTGAATTACAAACTATAGAGCAGAATTTGCAAAGATTTCTTGCTCAGAAACAACAATTTCAAACTCAAATGATGGAACTTGAATCTGCTTTGAATGAGATTCCTAAAACAAAAGAAGCACATAAAATAATAGGCAACATAATGGTTTCTATAGATAAAAAAGATTTAGAATCTGATTTAAAGTCAAAAAAAGAGATGATAGAGTTAAGACTTAAATCAATTGAAAAACAAGAACAGAGACTTAGAGAAGATGCAGATGTTCTTCAGAAGGAAGTCTCAGAAAAATTAAAGAAGAAGTGATTAGAATGGAATTAAAAGAAGTGATAGACTCCCTTCAGGAATTGAAAGAAGATTTATCAGTTCCAAAAAACGTAAAGTTAAATATCTCTAATATAATATCTGAATTAGAAAGTGATAAGGATCTTTCTTTAAGGGTTAACAAATCATTAAGTGTGCTTGAAGAGATAAGTGAAGATATTAATCTTCCAACATTTATAAGAACTCATCTTTGGAGTATAACAAGTATGCTTGAAAAACTTCAATGATTCTTTTTCTGAACAATGCTTTTTATGAATAAAGAATTTGGAATGATAATTAAATCGTTCTTTGAAGTAACAATATAAGTGTCAATCAGATTAATTTTCTTAATTTTTCCTTCAATTTCTCCAATTCTTATTTTTTCGCCTTTTTTGAATAATCTTTTTCTTCTAAAGGTATAGCCTCCGATGAAGTTTGGGATGAAATCTTTTACAGCCAAAATTACAGATATTGCAATTATAATTATCAAAACAGCTGAGATTGTGTTCAAAACAAAAGGTGTTAAACCAACGCTTTCCAAAGCCATTATAACAGCCAGAAAATATATGAAATAAGATGATAAGTTAGAAATGTTTTTTGAGAATTTGCTTTCTATACCTGTGGCTTTTTTTAAGGTTTTATCAAATTCTATCTCTTTTAGAACTTTCAGTACAACCTTGCCAATTATTCTTCCGATTATAAATCCAGTGAATAGAATTAGTAAAGAAGTCACTAACTTTAACAATACTGTGTTGCTGATGAAAGTATTGCTCACGTTTACTAATGATTCTAAAAGAGTCATATTATTCATAAAATAACTGTTTATTTAAACTTTTTCCTTAAAGAAGCTTTCACTATTAATGTTGCACTATTTTCATCTTCCTTTAAAATCTTAGAACTATTTACAACTATTGTTTCTTTGAATATTGGACCATCCAATACTAGAGTTTCAAACTCTCCACCTTCACCTGCAATGTTTAATTTTATTTTTTTATTCAGATAAACAAGTTTGTTTATTGTTTTTTCATTGACTCTTTTGTTAAGCCAGTTCTCATTAAGTCCTTCAGCAGCCACTTTAGTAATTATGAACTTAAAACCTTCTCTTATAATCTCTCTCATCTCACTCTCTTGATTTATATGCCATAAAGGATGAAATATCTTTAATGATAAAGAATCACAAATCTTTTCAACTCTTGTTCTTTGATAATTTGAGAATAAAGCTCCTGTAACAATACCTTCAATATTATACTTTTTTTTAGCTTTTTTTATTGCTTCTTTCAAATCTTCTAATTCTTTTTCTTTATCGCCTTTTGTTTTTTGTGTTATTAATGGAATATTCATTGCTTTTGCTTGTAATTTTGCCAATTTAATTGTCGGTGTGTGAAACATATATGAATCAGGATTTTCACTATTAATTGTTATCAAACAATTAACCTCATAGTTTTGTTTTATCATTGTATAAAGTGCATAGACACTGTCTTTTCCAGTACTTAACAGAGCCCCTAATTTAACATTGTGAGTTGGATAAAAAGTTCTTAAGTATTCTGATTTAAGTTTAAAACCATTTTTTTTTGTCAATTTTTCAATTGCTTTATGAAAATTGCTTCCGTATTGTGCTGCTTTCTTTTTTCTCCATACAAAATCTTTGCTTAATCCTGTGTTTTGAGCAAGAATTCTCAAAGCATATTTCTCGTGCTCATCTGTTAGTTTAAATTTTTCAGGAATTTTTAAAACATATTCTATTAATTCATAATCCAGAAATGGAATTCGCAGTTCTAATTGGTTGTTCATTGTTACAACATCATCTCTGTAAAGGTCTCTTTCATACATTTTTAATAATCCTGATACGCATTCTTTGTTTATATTATTTGATTCTTTGTGTCTTTGATAACCTGCGAATATTTCTTCACTTCCAAGACCTGAAAATATGACTTTGCAGCCATCTTTTTTTGCCTGTTCAGAAGAGGAATAAAAAGGCAATGCGACACCTATTTTTACAACATTTGAATCTTCTATTAGTGGAACTATTTTTCTGAGATATTTTTCAACATCAGATAATCTTATTTTCACAATTTTTAATTTAAGATCTAATTCTTTGGCTACTTTCTTTGCATATGTTAAATCTGCAGGTTCTTTTAATCCTGGTTCATCCAATACAGCCGTATAACATATGAATTCTTGTTTTAGTTTTTTCAAAATTAATGCTATAACAGTTGAGTCTATTCCTCCTGAGAATAATAAACCAAATTTTCTTTTAGGAACTCTTTTTGATATGGATTTAGTCACTAAAATTTCGAGTTTTCTTGTAATAACTCCTAAGTTTTCTTTAAGCTCGTTTTCTATTGAGAAAAATTTTCTTTCAATAAAGCTTAAACGTTTTGTTTCAAGATTGTAAGTCAATATTTTTCTTGGATTTAATTCATTTATATTTATCATCCCGAGTTTTTCAAGAACTTTTTTTTCTGAAGCAAAATGAAAACCATTTGCATGACTGTACCAAACAGGCTTTACGCCTATTATGTCTCTGGCAATATACAATCTTTTTTCTGATAGATAAGCAAATGCAAATACTCCATCAAGTTCTTTTAAAGTTTTTTCGTTAACACTTTTTTTCTGTAATAATTTGAATAGTGTTTCAGAATCATTCTTTGTTTTAAATCCGTATTTTTTGTTTAGTTCTTTCCAGTTATATATTTCGCAGTTAGATACAAATATTTCTTTATCAACTAATGGTTGTTTAACTCTATTAACTATTGAATGCAAAACATGGCCGAATGAAAATTTTTTCCCTTCATAAAAACTAGTTCCATCTATTCCTCTGTTCTTTAATATTCCAGTTCCTTTTTTTACAAGTTTCAAAGAATCTTTCCTTCCAAATACACCTATAATCCCGCACATATTTTCTTTATAAAAAGATGGAGTTTTAAAAATGTTGAGGAAAACATTCAATGTTATGAACTTTAAGAATTTGATATCATCATTTTATTTGTCCATATACGGGAATCTTTAAATCATATAGTTTTGGAAAGATTAATTCTATTCTTCCTGCTAGTGGAACCATTATATCATCAAAATTCTGAGTGGAGATAAGCAAATCGTCTTTTATTCTTACAAGTTCTTCTCCTTCTGGACCTAACCAGTTAACTCCTATATTAAGAATGCTTGTTTCTTTATCTTTCTTTAATTCTTTATTTGTTATATTGTATTCGTTGCCCATTAAGATTATTTTAGTTGTATCTTCTAAGTCAAACCTTAATCCGTCATAAACGCCTTCTATTATTGTTTTTCCTTTGCTTTCGAAACCATTTTTTATTATATCTAATTTTTCTTTTCTTGGTTTATCAGCTTTGTAATATGTTAATCGCCAAGTTTCGTCAATTTTCTTATATAGATATCTTTCTTGGTTGCCTGAAATCTGGAATTCCATATAAGTATTTTTGTCTGGAGAATAGAATATGAATTTTGAATCATAGAAAGGCAGATTTAAAGTTAAAAAAACTTTGTTTTCTTCTTCATCTATTATTATATCTCCTATATCCCACCCATCCATTATAAAATCAGTCATTAAATCATAACTTTCAGTTACTTTTCTTTTATGTAGATGATTATATTTTCGGATAACTCTTTCTTTCGGAAATTCTATGTTTTCGATTATTCGTTCAAGATTGTCTATGTTTTCATTGTTTTTTCCGTCAGAAGCCATTACTCCAGAAAAGATTAGTGCTCCGCTCAAAATTTTCTTCAGATAGTTCATTGTACAGTCTATACTGTATAAATGCCATTACTAGTATATTAATTTTTTGTAAGATTGGTTGTTTTTAGAATAAATTTGCTATGTCTTTTCCTTTTTTGACAATCTCTTCTTTTTCTAAGCCTATTAATTCGTGCGGGAATATAATCCAATTGTTTGTTTCGTTTATGTAGAAGTCAGGACACCATAATGTTTGATTTCTGTCTGGTTTGAAATAAGCTGTTGCAACTCTTATTTCTGGTTTGTTTTTTCTTGATTTTTCTTCGATTGAGTTAATGACTGCCTCCATGCTTAATCCTGTGTCAAAGACATCATCAACAATTAATAATTTATCTTCTGCATTTGCATTATCAACTAAGTATCCTAATCCGTGTACATTAATTTCTTTCTTCATATTGTTTATTCCTTCATATGCAGAGGTTCTTATTGCTATGTGATCTGCTTTTACGCCGTTTTATTCCATGTATTCTTGTACTGCGATGCCAACAGGTGCACCGCCTCTCCAAACACCAACTATGAAGTCTGGCTTGAATCCCGAATCAAGTACTTTCTTTGCTAATTTGTAAGAATCTATCAGTAAACTTTGTGCACTTATGTATTCTTTTTCAACCATTTTTCTTCTTTTTTTTCTGTGAATTTACTAGTGTTTTCTTAGTGGTTTGTGGTTTTATTTATAAGGATTTCTATGTGTGCCTACCTGTTAGTTGTGAAAAATAGAAACATTTATATCCTCCTAATAATTTTTGCTAACCCATAAGTAGTGAATAAGTTGTAAAATGGATATAAATAAACATTTAAGATTGTATCAAAAGATGAAAACAGCGATAGCTGAAACAATGCCTGAGAGAATAGGTGAATTTGACAAAGAAATACAGAATTATTCTGGAAGTCCAAGAGTGTTGGAAGATGTTATGAATCATTTTGGAAATGATAACCCCTATTTAGCAATGGATAATGCAGTATTGAAACAAGCAATATTCAGAACTACAAAAGAATTAAAAGAAGAAATGTCCGAAGGTAAAAAACCCGTTCATGGTATTTCTGCAAGCGGACATGAATTAACAAATCAAATGTTTGTAGTAGCACATAAATATGATCCAACAGTTGTAATGAACTTCGGATCTCAAGCAATAACAAAAGTGATGGAAACATTTGGAACTGAAGAACAAACAAAAGCTTTCACAACTGAAGGTCGAGAAAGGATCAAAAAAGAAAGAAAAGAAGAGAAACAAAATTATATGGATGATTTTGCTCCAAATCTTGAAGACTTACTGCAAAACCCTGAAAAAATAAAAGATGTGAACAGCAGACAAGCAAGAATAAAACTGCACTCCATACTAAATCTAGATGAAGAAGTTAAGAAAAGATTATTGATGATTGATAAATTAAAATATGGAGAAACTGCATTTGTAGATTCTCAAGATAATGCTTATATGCTTGCAAGCGAAAAACCAGGAACCTTCTTTGGATGGTTTAAAAGAAATCAAGAAAAACTTCCTAAAATAATAAGAGATATGTACACAACTTTGGAGAATTCATTAGTTGAATTAACAAAGGAAGAAAGAAAAGAAATACTTGGTTCATTAATAGCATATTTTGCAACAAAAATACCTATTAATAGAGAATCTGCAATAGGCGGATATCAGAAAGACTTAGATTTCATAATGCAACTTGAAGATGATAACTCTATAATAGAACAATATGGAAAACCAGACTTAACAAGAATTAGAGATGTTTTGTCAAAGCCAGAAATAACACTTATTGAAGCAACTAAAGTATTCAATGAATATCCAATTGATGAAGTAAGGTTAGAAGTTAACAAAGCACACTCTAAACAATTCAAAAAAGAAACAGAAAAAATAGTTTCCGACTTAGAAATTTTATTCATAGAAAACAAAAAATGGTTAGAAGATAGTTATGGAATAAGTGTTCCTATGGGCAGATTAAAAGAAACAATGCAAGGAATAGGTCTTAACAGAGATGACTTTGCAGCAGTAAGAGACTTATTAAGAATTAAAACAATTTCTGTTGATGAAGAAAGAAGCTATAAATCTTTAACATTACAGAATTTCAAGAGCTTAACAGATAACATAGTTGTTTCAAAAAGAAAAACAGATTACATGGATAATTTTTTTGATGAAAAAGGAATAAATCCTAATGATAATCTTGAAGAAGCTAGAAAATTCAAAGATAACATGCTTCGTGAAAAACATTATAACATTGTTGAAAACTTTGAACTAGCAAATGATATAACAATTGATGAATTGATTAAAAGAGCAAAGAGCGAGTTTAAATTTGGTGAAGAATATGGTCAATGGTCGAAAGTTGAAGAAGAAATGGATTCTTTAGTGAATGTAAAACTTTATTCTGAAAAAGCCGTTAGTGAAATAACTGATTTAATAGAAGAAACTAAACAAATGGTTCCTTATGAACAGGTTGAGAAAGAAGTTGAAACTGCGAAAGAAATTCATAAACATAAATTGTTGAATAAGAATTGGGGGATAAATCTTCCATTTGGAAACAAAGACTATGTTAGAAAAGTAGAGATGGAGAATGTTAATAATTTATTGAAAGCAGGAAAGAAAATAGATGAATTAGTAGAATCCTATGCTGGAAATGTTGATGAATTAATCGAAAAAAGAGAAAAGATAAAAAAAGGAAATTTTTATTCAGGAAATCTAAAAGATTCTATTAGAATTAATGAAGACAGTTATAGTTATTTAAAAGAGCCGATGATAGATATTGATGAAAAAAGAAAACTAAGAGTTATAGATATTAATACCTTAGAAGAACATCTATCAGACTTTTCAAATCAATATATGCATTTTTCTGAATTAACTGATAAATGGATTGAAAAAGCAAATTATATTGTCAGCTGGGATGCAGTTAATGCAGTTGCAAAACAAGGATTGGTTTCAGCAGACAGAGCAACATATGGAAAAATAAATCATTTAGATGAAAATAGCTATGTCCATAAAGACTTAGTTAAGAGAATGAATGAAGTATATGAACAGATCGAGAACTCAGCAGTGGTTTCAGACACTGTTAAAGGACATGAAATAGCTAATCAAGCAGAATTGCAAGATAAAATCACATTAAAAATCTATAACACAAAATTTGCTGAAAAAGACAGATTTAAACAAGAATTCAGAGGATTTAACTGGAATAAAGAAGATAAATGCTGGGAAACAACCAAGAGCAAAGGAGCAATAGCTTCATTGACAGAAAAAACAGAACAATACAACCAAGAATACAAATCTAATCTTAAAACAAAAATTTCCATCTAATATAAAAAAAGAAGTAATAAAAAATTACAAAAAACTAAAAAACAAGAAAGTAGCTGTAAGAAGTTCTGCAACTGCAGAAGACCTACCAACAGCCAGTTTTGCAGGACAGCAAGATACTTATCTTAACATAAAAGGAGATAAAGATTTAATTACTGCAATCCAAAAATGTTGGGCATCTTTATTCACCAGCAGAGCAATATATTATAGAGAAAAAAATAACTTCAAACACAGAGATGTATTGATTGCTGTTGTAATTCAAGAGATGATTAATGCAAAATATGCTGGAGTTATGTTCACAGTTGATCCAGTAAATAAAAAACATATTCTAATTGAAATAGTAGAGGGCCTTGGTGAAGCATTAGTTTCTGGTCAAATTACACCAAATACTTATTTCATGAATAAGAAAACACATAAAGTTGAAGAAGCAAGCGAACACTTCAACTTTGATCAAACCTTATTAACAGATATATCAAAAATTGGAGAAAAGATAGAAAAACATTATAAAAAACCACAAGACATTGAATTAGCGTTAGATAAAAACAACAAGATTTATATTCTCCAATCAAGACCAATAACTACATTATAATTTTCTGGTTAAGACATTAATCTTTTGCAACATTCAGGCTTATGAAGAACAACAAAAGCTGGTATTGTTGCGACTTTAGACATTACATTTACAGGTTATTTTTATATAAATAAACAATGATTCATTTAACTTATTTCATACTTCACAACAAAGCATTCTTTGAAGTTTTTCAAGTTCGCAATATTTGAAAGCTTTTTCCTTATGGTTTCTTCACTTAGAACAGGTTCAAGCTTTTCGTCATATTCTATGCTTAAGAACTTTGGTTTGTCATAATGTGAGTGTTTTCTGAGTTTTGAAAAAATATAGTTATTTGATAATGTTTTGTCATTATTAAGATATCTTTTCTTAACAAGATTTTTTGCTTCTTCATCAGTTATGGTTTGTTTTGCAAATGCTTTTTTAAGGATGACGACTTCATCTCTGCTTAAACTTGTTACATCAGGAATCTTCTTAGTAACAAATTTTTCTTTATCAACAATTACTGAACCATTTATAAGTTCGAGCAGAATGTTAAATTCTCCTTCCTTATCAGAACATTCAATCACTGCTGACGGAACTAATTTGATTTTAACATTTATTTCTTTGTCAGACATTAATTGTAAATCCTTAACAGAAGTTCTTGGTTTTATTAAAGGAAGCAAGTCTCTTTTCTCGAATGTTTCTAAATCTTTTTTCACATCCCTTTTTTCAGATAATATATCTATAGCTTCTCCTCCATGCATGCTTTTGCGAGGTCTTATATTAACAAATAAAGGTATATCAACAACTCCTGAAACAAGAGATGTTCCTATAGGCAAGTTTCTAATTTCTGTTTCTGATTCGCTTGTTATTCCTTCGACACTATTTCCAATAGCTTTCAAATCGTTTGGATTTGTAACTTTCATAATTATTTGTGTAGTGCATTGGCTCAATACAGATTTATCAACTCTTGCAGGTCTTTGACTGATAACACATAATCCTAATCCAAATTTTCTTCCTTCACTAGCAATAGTTCTCATTATTTTAGAGCTTTTTGCTTCACCAAAACTTCTTTCAGGACAAAAATTGTGTGCTTCTTCAACAACTAAGAAAAAAGGTGGAACTTCATTCTTCTTTCTAAGTTCAAATAAATCCTTACAAATCTTATAAACTATTATCTCTTGAACTTCAGGCGTCATGCCTTTTATATTTATCACAGAACAGTTCCCTGATGAAACCAGTTCGTTGTAGGATGTTGGCGAGTCAGAAAATATATCAAGGTTGTTCAGATATTCTATCATGTTTATAACGCTCCATTTAGCTGCACTCTCATCATTCTCAAGTTCCAATAATAATTCGTTAAAGTCTAGACAATCCATATTTTTTAGGGCACTATAAATAACCCCCATTTGTGTGCTAGATAGTTTTGTTGGCAGAAGGTGCACTAGCTCTGCATTAGTCATGTTTTTTGAAAGCTTTAGCGGAGATACACCTTCATTTATTTCAGAATCACCATACTCTTTCAAACTGTAGCTTTGTGGTTTCAAACCAAGTTTTTTCAGCTCTTCAACAGCTTCAGAATTCTCAAATCTCATCTTTTGGTATTCGCCATGAGGATCAATTATTAGCAAAGGAATTCTCTTTTCAAGGATTTCCTCAACTAATACTCCTACTGTATAACTCTTTCCAGCACCTGACTTTGCAAGTACTGCACAGTGTTTTGTAAGCAGATTATTTAGGTCCAGAAACACCTTTATGTTTCTTCCTTCTAGTTTTCCAATAAATGCACCTTTTTTTTCATCTTCTAACTTAATAATCTTTTTTATGAATTCATCCTCTGCTTCAAGTACTTCGCTTCCAATATCAAATGGTATCCTTATAAGTTTAACTTTTCCTTCCTTATCTTTATACCCAATAGTTTTGCATTTTGCAATGCTTTCATCAGAAGTTCTTTCTAACTCGATAATCTGGCATAAAACATAGTCATAGACTTTATGATATACCTGCACATACTCAAATTTCTTTGTTTCTTTCTCAACTTTAAAAGAAAACTCAGTAGGTGTGACTCTGCCTATTATTTTGCCAAGAATCATTTTTTAGAAGAAGAACTAACTATTTATTAATATTGTGCAGTAAAAAATCTATGTTGTGTAGTAAGATTTAAAAAACAGATAAAACTACCTGTTTTTAGGAGGTATTAATATGATTGATAAAAAAAATGTTTCTGAACCACAATCAAAAGAAGAGCAAATAGGTTTTCATAAAGGTTCTTTAAGCACACTTTCAAAAGAACGTCAAGAGTTAGCCAGGATGATTTCAATTGTTGAACAGCTAATGCAAATGCATATAGGCGGTCTGAAAGAATTGGGTGTTGACCTGCAAAAAGAAGCTGATAATGTGCTTCAGAATCAGAAGAAAAATAAGAAGCCGATAGAAGATATGCTTTGATTATCACTTATAAGGGGTAATAATCGCAATATTTTTAAATTTCTTTTACTTTCAAGCATAAAATGGTAAGAAATTCTATACAAGAATTAATGCTTGAGCACTTAAGAAAAACACGTTATAATAGATTAAAAAAGATTTTAGGAAAGGATATTATTAAATTAGAGAACTTTCTAGACAAATCAAATGAATTTTATCAATTGCAGCATTTACATTCATTAAATGAAAATATGATTCTTTCAAGGAAAAAACAAAGAAAATTTGGTGGAGACTTGATGGAACATTATTTGTATCCTGCAATGAAAATGATTTCAATGAAGAAAAATTATAGTCTAGAAGACGCCCTATTATTTGAGATAGGCATAAATCATGACAATATTGAGGATGAAACAGAAGATAAGATTAGAAAAGAATATTTTCATGAAATTGAGGATTTGAAATTTTATATGAGAATAATGGACGGTATTGAAAAAAAAGGACATAAAGATGTTATTAAGGATTTAAAAAAATCCTTGAAAGTTGTTAATTCAAATCATGTTAAAACAAGATTACATAATTTGTTAAATAAGAATATTCTTGAAAAAATGATATTGCATCATAAAGAAGTCTTGAAAAATGCCACTTTTGGTGCAAGGGAAACATTTTTCAACGATTTTAAAGAAAGAAAATTAGAAATTTTCGAAGGAAGAGAAAGATATAATAAATTGTTTTTTGAAACTTTTTTTGACTCTATAGATGCTCTTACAAGATATAATAATGTTGATGATAGTTATGCAAAATATATTCTTAGAATTTATGAAAGTAACAATTATGTGCCTTTAATTAAATGGATGGATAGAACTCATAATCAAAAGACAATGTGGCCAAAGGAATCATTTTTTAGAAATCAGTTGTCTTTAGAGTCTTTGACTGAGAAAGAATCTTATTTAAGAAATAGTTATGAAAAAAATACGCTTGCATACAATCGTGAAAAGAAGAGATTGGGAAATAAATATCAACAATTGTTGGAAGTGAAAAATTTAAATCCTGAATGGAGGCTAAAAAATATAGGAAAAGACATAATACATTTATACATGGGCAAGCAGTTTCTGAAAACTTGTCGAAACAATAAGAATTATGGGATGTTAAAGAAGTCATTCGTTAATCTTTTGAAAGAAGTTTATACTCAGTCAGTTAGAGAAAGACTTTTTCAAGCAGTTTATAATCCTGAAATAACAATTCCAGTAATTGATGAATTAGAGAAGATATTTGTTGATTATGCTCCCGAGGGATTGAACCTGGTTGATATACCTTACAATTTTAGTTCAAATGGTTTAGTGAAAAATTCTTTGGACGATCATTTTGAAGGGACAATAGCTTCTGCAATAAAGGGTTTTATGAAAGGTGAAATATTAAAGAGAATAGTTATACGTAAATCCGAATCTATGCCCAGTGTTAAACTTTATGAGAATGCTTTGGCTTATGAATCAACCTGTTTGCAGAACTTTAAGAAAATAAATCTTGCAAAAGCTGTTTCTGTTGATGATTTCAGAGATATGAGATCAAAATATTCTTTTGAGTCTTTACCATTAAAAAAAGTTAATATGAATTATGTTTTAGAAAACTTTTCTGAATTAATGAATAATGTGAAGGAGGAAGTATAATATGATTAATGAAGACATATCAACAATCATACTTGGAGCGCATGAGATTATACCAAATGACAATAATTTTTCTCATGAATCATATCTTTTTTCAGAAGTTCTGAAAAACAGTCTTATTAAAAATGTTCCTGGAAAAATAAATACTGAAACAAGGGAGCTGGGAACTGAGAAGTCAATTAGCTATAAATTTCTTGGTTTTTACAATGATAAAGGTGTTTTCTATCCAACTCACAAAGATATAAGATTTGATCCTGGTATGAGTATAATGAAATCATTGGTTAAATCTTATACTGATAAATCAGTAAAATTAGCTAATAGTGAAAAAAAATTATCACAAAAAACACTTGATTCAATAGCAGAATCAGATTTTAGAGAGCTAAAGCCGACTTTTTACTCTTTAATTTTTCCAAACAATTTTTTCAATGAAGGGAAAGTTGAAAATCTGGCAACAGTCTATGCTTATACTGATGTACGTGAAGTAGAGCTTTGTTTTGATGTTCTAAGAAAGTATTATGATGTTAAAGGATTGAAAGGAATTGTTAATATGGATATGGTAAATGCAGTTCTAAATTCT
The DNA here is from genome assembly GCA_002686295.1 of Candidatus Woesearchaeota archaeon. Lineage (GTDB taxonomy): Archaea > Nanobdellota > Nanobdellia > Woesearchaeales. The sequence continues at coordinate 12,830 of NZBB01000051.1, read as the reverse complement.
ATTGATGATTGTTACAGAAATTTGGAAGCATATTATAAAAAATGGTGATACATCATTGTTTTTTCTCAAAAGACATACATAGACTGGAAGAGGATCTTTCTCAATTAAGAGAGCTTGAAGAATTATTTGTTAATAAGTTTTCAGATAAGAATATTTACAAAAGAATTGATAATTCTGAAAATAATAATTTTTCTAAAGATAAAAAAATGTGTGATAATCTAGAAGATGTTGTTAGAGAGTTAAGAAACGCCGGAGAAAATTTGCCAACTTATCGATTTCTTGATGAAAATTATAATAAAAATGTTATGAATTTGCTTGATGAAGAAAGAAATTGGGGATTTAATCATCTTTCAACTTTAGGATTCATATTTTTAAATAATATTTCTCCAGATTCGCTTTTTGCAATTAATAAGACAAAAGATTTTACAAGACAGATGTTGGTATTAAACGAAAAATCCATTTTGAAAGAATTAAATTATCGCGTTAAAGAAAGTCTTCATAAAAAATTTTTATTAAAAATAGAGGAAAAAGATATTGTTCATGATACAAATGGAATAAGATTATTAGCGAATAATATTAATAATTGTTATAAAATAGCAAATTGGATTGATGATGGGGGAAAAGATTCGCGTTTATTTTCGAGAAAATCAGAGAACATAGAGAATTCTAATAAATGGATTGTTTTAGATGATCGTTCAAAAGATTATCTTAATAAAGGAAACCAAAGAGGATATAAAGCTCTTTACAGGACAATAAAATTTCCAAGAGATTTGTCAATTGAAGGTGGAGGAATTTCTGTAGAGATACAAATATTGACTCCTGAAGTATATGAACAAAATGAACTAATCTCTCCTCACAATACATATAAATTAGAACAAGAAAATGAGCTAAGAAAATATTATCCTGAGTTCATAATAAATCATTTTCACAATCTTTTGAAAGTTTAATTATTGATATTTATCAATCTTCTAGATTTAGGAACATAATTTAGTAATCTGTTTTTATTCATTTTTCCACATCCAATAAAATCTTCTTTGTGTTTAACAATAACAAAACCATTCAATGAAGAATTGATATTGAAGTCCAATCCTCTTAACCATTTTTTAAACTCTAAGTTATTAATCTCAAGAATATTTTTATTTGCTTTAGGACCTATTATTTGAGATCCTTCTATGCTGAGTCTTAAATCTGTTTCTGAAAGCTTTCCAAAGTATAAACCTGCTGAATCTATTCGTAGTTTTTCAAAATCAATTTTTTCAATATCTCTGTTTATAATATATAATTTTCCTTTCTTGCTAAGCATGAAGACAAATGTTAATTTCTCATCAAAACCAAATTGTTCGTTCAACAATTTTCGTACTCTTTTTACTTCTTTTGAATTTAAAATTTTTAGGTTTTGCATATTCTTATTAGTTTTAGCTGTTTTAAAAAAGTTTGGAATATTTTCGAAAATTTTTCGAATTTTTTTTGCGTTCAAATTATTAAATAAAAATAAGAAATTATCTTATATTAACTGTGTGCATTATATTTTAGCAATAAAAAATAATGTTAAATTCTTAACATGAAACAGGAAATTTAAAAAAATGGATACTGTTGAGTTTGTGAAATAGTTATACTCCCCATACAGGATTGTCTTTTCTGTGGATTTCAGCAATTTCTTTCAACACACGTATTTCATCTTTGTTCAAGAATTCAGTTAGTTTTTTTATTTTTCTGAAATCTTCTTCTGGTATGTCAGAATATAAAAAATCCTGTTCATTAACTTGTCTTCCTGCAGTGATATTTGGAAGTGAAATGGCCAGCTGTTTTCCCTTTTCTGCTTTTTGAATGTTATCCTTTTCAAATTGCATCGACTTAACATTTGATAGTCTGTTAGATTTACTCATCAAAGGAGTTCCAAGTTTTAAAACACCTATTAATATCTCTACTCCGAGAATACAAGGATTGCTCTGCCTGAAAATACAGTTCTGTAAAACCTCTAGTTTGCAAGGTCTTACTAAAACATCAAGTTTTTTCCCTTCTTCAGATTTCTTCTTTTCATTTTGCCAAAGTTTGAAGTCCTCAATTAAACGATAAATAATATCCTTGGTTAAAACTTTAACTTGCTTGCTTGAAATATTAAATTCATCACTAACATTAAATCCGAGTATTACTGCAAATAAAGGGTTTTTTTCATAATTACTTTCTGCTTCAGAATAATCTTTTTTATTTATGTTACCAATTGAAGCTCTTCTTATAGTAATATTTTCATCTCTTAAAATTTTTATCATTGCTTCAAGACTACCAATTGTGTCTGCTTTTACAATTATTCCAACATCATCAGTTTTAATGATAACTTCTTTCATTTCTGTTTGCAATGACTTTTTGACAGAATCAACTTCTTCAGACAAACAAGATATTAAAGGCGTACCAGCAATTACGCCATCTAATCCTGGAGCAACTATTTTAACACCTGTTGAAGCAGAAACTTTTTTGACTGTTTTGAACTTACTTTTTTTATCGCGCATTTCAGCAAGAGGATTAGGCTCTAACAAAGCTCTGACTTTAGTTACAATAGGATCATTCAAAGAACCAATAACTATTGTGTCATTCACGGATAAAGAACCATTATAAATAATTACATCAACTGTTAAACCAAGACCTTTTTCCTCTTTAACTTCAAGAATAGTGCCTTTTGCTTTTCCAGAAACATCAATACTGAGATTGTTTTCAAGAAATCTCTGAGCCATTCCGGAGATGACCATTAATAATTCCTGCAATCCAATATTTTCTTTTGCAGAACAAGGAATAATAGATATTTGTTCTGTATAACTTTTAACCCTGTCAAATCGTTCACAAACAAGTCCAAACTTTTCATGAAGTTGTCCAACTAATTCATAAAGATTTTTATCAATGTCTGAACGAACATTCTCAGCTTGAACATTTATATCTTGAAGTACTGAATCATAAGTTTTTTTATAGCCGGGAATTAAATCTATCTTATTGGTTGCTATAACAAAAGGAGTTTTGTAACTTTTAAGAATTTCTAAAGCCTCAATTGTTTGAGGTTTAAAACCTTCATTTATATCGACGACCACTATAGCTATATCTGCTAAACTACCGCCTCTTTTTCTAAGAGTTGTGAAAGCTGCGTGACCAGGAGTATCAACAAATAACAATCCAGGAATAGTGAATTTTATGTTTAAGGATTCCAATAACCGTCCACATTTCTTCTTTACTACTTCAAGAGGAATTATTGAAGCTCCAATGGCCTGTGTAATAGCACCAGCTTCACTCGCAACAATATTGCTTCCTCTAATGGAGTCAAGAATGGATGATTTTCCATGATCAACATGACCAAGGACTGATATGATTGGGCTTCTTGTAGTCATAAACTGAAAAGAATAATGAACAATTTATAAAATTTTATGATGGTATGACTTTTAACTTTAATATAATTTATAAATTTTCTACATAAAATTTTTAAATCATCAATAGTTATTTTTTTTCATGCCTAAAAAAGTCAATAGAAGAAAAAAAGCTAAAAAAAGTGTTTCTAAACTCAAAACTAGAAAAGAATTATTGTCAAAGAAAGAACAAAAATTCTTTGGTTACTATGTTTTAGCAGGAATTGTTTTGGCTTTATTATTGTTGTTAATCTTCAAAATTTCTATTGCCAGTACTTTCAGTAAATTCTATGGTTTGTTGTATATGTTTTTTGTGCCTGGATTGTTCATATTCAGAGCATTTTACAAGCACAAAATTTTCAAAACAGATTGGGAAGAGTATGGTTATCCTGCACTCATAAGCTGGGTTCTACACTCTCTTTTAATAGCCGGTATAAGTGGTTTCTTTAAGACTCCTATAACTGATTTGAATTTGTATGGTGGTTCTTTTGTGTTGATAATAATCTCTGTAATCGTGTTCTATGTCAGAAAATAATGAGCTAATCCAAGAAGGAAAAGCAAAGATAAGAGTTTCAGGAGAGAAAAAAGTTTCAAAGAAACTTCCGGTTTTCTATAATTCTGTGATGAAACTTAACAGAGATATAAGTATCTTATTATTGAACTGTGTCAAAGATAAAGATTTGCGTGTTGCACTTCCCCTTGCTGGTTCTGGAATAAGGGGTTTAAGATTTCTTTTAGAATTAAAGAAGAATAAAATTAAAACACTGTATATTAATGATTACAAAGAAGAGTTCTTTTCTGTTATAAAAACAAATTTTTTGCTTAATAATTTACCTGTTTCAGAAATTATTCTTTCAAATGAGGATGCAAATATTTTTTTGCTTAACAATTGCGGTTTTGACTATATTGATATAGACCCTTTTGGTACACCAAATCCTTTTTTAAACAGCACTATAAGAAGAGTGTCAAGAAAAGGAATCATTGCAATTACAGCAACAGACACATCTTCTTTATGCGGAACGTATGAAAATGCTTGCAAAAGAAAGTACTGGGCAGTTCCTTTAAGGAATGAGTTAAAACACGAAATAGGATTAAGGATTCTTATAAGGAAAGTTCAACTAATAGGTTCGCAGTTTGATAAGGCTTTAACACCCATATTTTCATACAGCAAAGACCATTACTTCAGAGTTTTTTTCAAATGCAGGAAGAGCAAGAGCGAGGTTGATAGAGTTTTAAAAAAACACGCATTCTTTTTTGAAGCAGGTCCTGTCTGGATAGGGCAGTTATGGGACGAATCATTAGTTGAAGAAATGTATGAACAATCAGATATTGGTTTAAAGAAATTTCTAAGTATCATCAAGAATGAATCTAATATCAAAACTGTTGGTTTCCATGATATCCACAAAATTTGCGAGGAATTAAAGGTGGAAGTTCCAAAATTTGATTTTTTGTCTGAAAAGATAAAAAAAGCCGGTTTTAATGTTTCAAGAACTCATTTTTCGGGTGTTGGCTTAAGAAGTGATATTTCTAAAGAAAAACTAATTAGAATCATAAAAAAACATCATGAAACAACATCTTGAAATAACCTTGTTAAATAACATCGTGAAAAAGACAAATGATCAGAATATTTTGTTCATTTTTTTTGAGAGCCCGGTTTTTGTATTTTCTATTTCTTTGTTTATATTTTTAAGTTCTTTATTCTGACTCTCGTTTATTTCTTGAAGATTGCTATATTGTTCTTTATATTGTTCAAGATTATTGTTTATAATATTTTGTAGGCTGTCTATTTTTTGATATGTTTTTTCTTCTAATATATTAAGATTTTCTAAGGTTGTTGTTTGGTTTTGTGTAATTAGATTGTTTGTCGTGGATGTTTGTGTATTGTAATCATTAATTTTCTTCTCTAGTTTCATAATTTCTTCTTCGTTTGTTTTTATTGAGTTTGTAAGGCTGTTTTTCTCTGAATTCTCGCTATTTGTTTTATAAGTTCCAAGGGTTGTTTCTATTGATGAAATTCTAATGTTAATAGTTTCAAATATTTCATATAATTTTTCTTGCTTATCATAGATGAAGTATCCCCCACCTATTATGCCTGCGAATATAACTGTCTCAAACAAGTATTTTATTGCTTTTACTGTTTTATTTGGTTTTTTTATGTTTATTTTCTCATCTGCTCTTTTATTCATTTTTTCAGACATCTTTATTTTCTTTTCTAAAATAATTTTCTTTTCTTTCTCAACTTCTTTTTTCCCAGAATCTTTTTCAGTAAATATTATTGGCTTTTCCTTATTCTCTGATTCTTTTTCTCTTTTGTTGATTTTAAGTCTTAAATATTCATCAGGTGCTTTTTTATTGTAAATAAATCCTTTTTCTTCGAGTTTTGTTTTCATTTCTTCAATTATTCTTTCTTTGTTTTTGACTTTGTTCTCCAATTGTAAAAAAATTCTGTCTTTATGATTCTTTATATTCAATATTTGTTTTCCATATCTGTAAAAAGGTTCTTTTTCTGAAGGATACTTTAAATTTTTGAAAAAATAATAATTTCGTCCTAGTTTTTCAAAGAATAATCCCTTGGTTTTCTTTTCAGGCGATTCATCTTGTATGTTGGTTGTTTCTTTGGCTATTTCAATAATAACTTTTTCCAGAGTTTGCTTTTCTTCACTATTAAGTTCTGCAGTTCCAATCCATAATCCATGTATGGTGTATTTTCCTTTTCCTACTCCACCCCAAACGGGCAGGTCTTCAAGACTCATTTTTTAATAGAATAGAAAAATAATTTATAAACTTAACTATTAGACAGTGGTAGATTTAACCAATTTCTCTTCTAACATCAACAATTTCTGCAGATTTAACTTCTTCAAAACAAGTTATTTTTTCAGCAACAATATCAGGACTGCCAAGTTGTTCATCCATTACAAAGATTATATTTACTGCTTTTAATCCGAATGCGATTGGCTCAATTTCAATTTTCATATCTCCTTCTCCTGCAAAAGAGATTATTTCTTTTTTAGAAGATTCTTCTAAAGATTCAAGATTTACTTCCGGAGATAATGGCATAATTTTAACAGTCACTATTGCATTTGCCATTTTTTTAGTTTGGACCAGTAAATTTGCATTCTGGACAGCTGTATTTTGCAACTATTTCTCTACAGCTTTTGCACCTTATTATTTCATATTTGCTACAGTTTGGACATAGAAATTTAGCTGCTCCTTTTTCGTTTGCTATGTTTACTTTGCAAGATATGCATTCATTTATCATGTTTTCTACGAAAAAAGGATTGTTTATATAATTTACTATTGTATGGCTGCTTTTACAAGTCCATAGAATAATGGTGCTGGTTTTAACAAGCTTGATTTTAGCTCCGGGTGTCCTTGACAACCAATAAAATAACGATGGTATTTGAATTCAATGAATTCAGCAAGTTTTTTGTTTGGTGACATACCAGAGATTATAAATCCATTGTTTTCAATCACCCTATGAAATATTGGGTTTACCTCAAAACGATGTCTATGTCTTTCAGAAACATTTATGTTTTTATATAATTCGTGTGTTTTTGTGTTTTTTTTGAGAATTGCAGGGTAAGAGCCAAGTCTCATTGTGCCTCCTTTTTCAGTAATTTCTTTTTGCTCGGGCAATATATCTATCACAGGATTTTCTGTTTTTTTATCTATTTCTGTGCTGTTTGCGTTCTTTAATTCGCAGACATTTCTTGAAAATTCTACGACTGCCATCTGGAGTCCATAACATATTCCAAGCAATGGTTTATTTGTTTCTCGACAATATTTTATGACTTCAATTTTTCCGTTTGTTCCTCTTTCACCAAAACCTCCAGGTATTATTACTCCATCCATATCTTCAAGTTTTTTCATGCTAGAAAGTTTAGATGTTTCTATGAAAAAAATATTTACCTCGTATTTTAAATGTGCACCTGAGTGCTTTAATGCTTCAACAATGCTTGCACAAGAATCTTCAAGGCCAGTATATTTTCCACAGATGGCTATATTTACATTTTTCTCTGTGTTTATAGTGTTCTCGACCAATTCTTTCCATTTCTTGAGTTTTGGTTTTACTTTCAATCTTAATTTCTTACTAATTATTTTTGAAATGTTTTCTTTTTCAAAAACCAAAGGTATCTTGTAGATATTGTCAACATCTAATCCTGTTATTACTGCTTCTTTTTTTACATTACAGAAAACAGCTATTTTTTCTTTAATATTATCAGTGAGTATTTCTGAACATCTGCCTATTATTAAATCAGGAGTTATTCCTCTCTGTCTTAACAAGTTTATGCTTTGTTGAGTTGGCTTACTTTTTTGTTCGTTGACTCCAAATGGTACAGGAACATATGTTAAATGAGTATACATTATGTTTTTCTCGCCAACTTCATTTTTTAATTGTCTGGCAGCTTCAAGAAACAACTCGTTTTCTATATCTCCTGTTGTTCCCCCTATTTCAATAAGCATCACTTCTGCGTTCTCTTTTTTAGCTATTTCAAACCACCATTCTTTTATTAGGTTTGTTACATGTGGAACGTATTGTACTGTTTTTCCAAGATAGTCTCCTCGTCTTTCTTTTTTTCTTATTCTATCGAAAACCTTTCCCATGGTTAAATTCCATTCAGATTTGCAATTAACGCCAATAAATCTTTCATAATGTCCAAAATCCATGTCTACTTCGCCACCATCTTCTAGAACGAACACTTCTCCGTGCTCAACAGGGTTCATAGTTCCAGGATCGACATTAAGATATCCATCGCATTTAACAGGTACAACCCTGTATTTAGAAGACAACAACATTCCAACACTCGCACTCGCGATTCCTTTTCCTAGACCAGAAAGAACGCCACCTGTAAAGATTATCCACTTGGGCATATACAACTAAAAGCTTTTAAGTATATAAAAATTGTTGTTAAGAAAAACAACCTTGAGTAGTTGTTATTAAGTGGTTGTTAAATAATAAGGTCCATATAAGTTTCCAATCATTTTTATAAGACCAGCAAGATTGAATATTGTTAATAATTCTTCTTTTTCTGCAGTTTTCATTAATTTTTCAACTTTCTTTCCTAGTTTCTTTTTTGTTTTATGAAATTTTGTTGCGTCATCTTTGTCGAACTTATAGAACAACCTGTGAAATAATTTAAAGAATTTATTTGTTTCTTCGTATAATTCTATTATTTCTTTGTTTATTGATGAATTTCTTTCAATATAGCATTTTATAAGTTCATTATAGAAATCACCTATTTTTTCTAAGTCTCTTATTATAACGTAGTAGAAAACCGTTTTTTCTTGTTTTGTGTGACCTTTCTTGTTAAGGGATCTTTTGCATACATCTGTGAATTTATCTATGCTATTTTCCAATGCCAATATACTTTTTAATCTTTCAAGGTTTTTAGATTTAATTGATTCTATACTGCTGTTTGCCATCTCTTCAATTATGTAAAATGTTCTTCTTAAAAGATTGTCAAATTCTTGGTCTAAGACGCCTGAAATGTTTTTTATCTTTACAAAGTTTTCTCCCTGATCTATTATTTCAAAACCCATTAAATCCGGGAGTTTTTTTTGTATTTCCGAATATACTTCTTTGTCGCGGTAGTTTATTATTATTTCATCTGTTCCTTCCTGGTATAAATATGCTATGTATAAAGGATCATAATGACCTAATTCTTTTGTATCAAGAACTATTTTTTTTAACTTTAATTCTTTTTCAGTGTTTATTGTGAGTTTTGTATCTTCTTCAGTTATTTCTATACTGTCTCCTTTCTCAACTTGATTTTTAACAACCCATTTTCTAGGAAGTGAGACTACAAGCGTTTTTCTTGCCAGTTGAATGACTTTTCTTTGCACGAATTTCTTTGAGTGGTTTTTTTATTTAAATGTTTCGAAATTATATAATTATAAGCTTGTATATAAGTTATAAGGAGAAAATATATATTTTTTTCGGTTAATCATCTATTGTTTTCGGAATGTACCGAAAATAAACGAGGTGATTAAAAAATGGATAAAAAAGACAAGGTTTTTTTAGCACACTTAAGAGAAAATGCTAGAAAATCTTTAACAGATATAAGCAAACAGACAAAAATACCTATATCGACATTATATGATAGGTTGAAAAACTTGCGAAAAAATATAATAAACAAACACACAACACTCATAGATTTTACGATGATGGGATACTTGTGCAAAGCCAACATAATTATAAAAGTTGATATTGAAGATAGAGAATCAGCAAAAGAATATTTATTATATAAAGAAGAAGTAAATTCTTTGTTTAAAATAAACAATGGTTATGATTTCTTGATTGAAGGAATATTTAGGCACGTCAAGGAGATGGAAGACTTCATGGATTTGTTTGAAAGAAAATTTAAGATTCTTGCAATAAATGTTTACTATGTTATTGAAGATATTAAAAGAGAAACATTTATTGCAAATCTTGAGTCAGTAATTTAAAAAATTTGTGGCCTTCACTCATTTAATGGGGATCATTGGGGGTGATGCAATTAATGGTGAAGGCCAAGAAAGGAGTGTAAAGTAAGGATTTACCTTACTATCTCTATTCCTAGTTCTTCTGACATTGCTTGTTGTTGGGCTACTGCTTGTTTTTCAGTTAACTTTCCAAGTATCCATGGACTGTTAACACCTGTAATTATTGTCATCACAGTTATTTTGCCTTTCATGTTTTCTAAAACTCTAGCTCCCCAGATGACGTTTGCATCATCATCCATTGTTTCTGTTACGAGTTCTCCAACTTTGCTAATTTCATCCAAAGTCATATCTGGACCTCCTGAAACATGTATAATTGCTCCAGTAGCACCCTCATAACTTATATCAAGTAACGGATTGCTAAGTGCTCCTTTAACTGCTTCATCAACTCTGTTATTTGTGTCACTTGCACCTACTCCTATTGCTGCAACTCCTCCATCAGTCATAATTGCTTTTACATCAGCAAAATCTAGGTTAACTAATGATTGTATAGAAATAGTTTCAACTATTCCTTTAATCATTGTTGCTATTAACTCGTTTGCAACTGCAAATGCTTGCTGAACTGGCAGATTCCCTGCAATCTGTACTAATCTATTGTTGTCTATTACTATTACTGTGTCTGATTGTTGTCTTAGCTGTTGAAGTCCGAACTCTGCTTTATCAACTCTTGCTCTTTCTATGTTGAAAGGCATTGTGACAGTTCCTATTACTATTGAACCAGCATCTTTTGCTACACTTGCAATTGTTGGTGAAGCTCCTGTTCCTGTTCCTCCGCCCATTCCTGCACATACAAAAGTCATATCTGATCCTTTTAACGTTTCTTTTATTTCTTGCAAGCTTTCTTGTGCTGCTTCAGATCCTTTTTCAGGAAATCCTCCACAACCTAATCCTTTAGTGACATCTCTGCCAAGTAGAAATTTTCTGTCCGACTCAATGATGTTTAGGTGTTGTTGATCGGTATTACATCCAAGAATCTCGGCACCTTTTATGCCCTTTTTGTAAAGCCAGTTCACCATGTTATTTCCAGCTCCACCTACACCAATAACTTTTATATTGGCTTGTCCTACATCAAATTCTTCGCTTTGTTCCTTATTTTTTTCTACAACAAAATCCATTTTTTTAAACCCCCTCCATTTTTTGGTTTATTTTTTTAATACCTAAACATATACTAAAATATATTTTCAAGTACCGAAATATTTATAAGTGTACTATACTCTACACTCATTAGAATCGATTAATTTTTTTCGCCAAACGCTTTCAGGGTTCTTAAATTGTGTCGCCAAACACATTGATTAAGAGTTTACCACAAACCCCTTTAAATATATATATTCCTATACTAATATTTAAATATTCTCGGTTTTGAAAATATATTTTCTAATAGTTATTTTTGAAACAATATTGTTCTTCGTCCTGGAAAAAGCCCCATGTTGGACATTTTTGTAAACTGTTCATGTTCTAAAGCTAGATCTATTATTGTGAAATCATATTTTTCTTTTATTTTTATGACGACACTTTTTATTTTTTCAACAGACATATTTTTTCCTATTAGTAGAACATTTGCTTTTTCTTTTTCTTCTTTTCCATGCAGAATTACTGTATCTATGCCTTGAATTACAGAAGTCTTCTCGACGAACTCATTCAATGCAGATTTCTTTTGTGCTAAGATTTCCTGCAGAAAATCTGTGTTTTTTGTTTTGTTAAAAGAATAAACTTTAAATTTTTTTATTCTGAGTTTTTTAATTATCTGCAATTCATTTAATTTGTTTATTATTCTGAATGTTGTCGCTAAGGGTATTTTTGTTTTTTTAGCTATTTCTCTTAAATAGAATTGTTCTTCTGGTTTGCTGAAGAATAGTTGTAAAATTTTTAATCTTTTCTCGTCAAATAATCTTTCAAGTAATTCTTTTTGTTCCATTGTCGTCTATAAATATTCTCTAATGTTGTTTCATATATAAATGTTTTCATTTATGGAAAGGTGTTCCATTTATGAAACGTAACTTAGAATTATTGTTTCTTAAAAGCTTCTTTAATCATTTCAAAAGAAGAGCATTCTTCAGGACTTCTATCATCGCGAATCCTAACAAATCTAGGAAACCTAAGTGCGAATCCACTTGAATAATTAGTGCTTTTCTGTATTTCTTCAAATCTTATTTCAATCACTATTTCTGGCTTTATACTTGCTTCGCGTCCATCCTCTTTGATTATGTGTGGTTTTAAAAGTTCTGTTAATTCTTTGAAAGATGTTCCCTGTTTGGCTTTCTCCTTTATACCAGTTCCAACTTTTCCTATTGGTAAGAATCTTCCTTCATCAAAACATGCAAGAGAAAAAGATGTAAGCCATCCGCTTCTTTTACCTTTTCCCCATTCAGCACCAATTATTGTTAAATCAAAAGTGTTCATTGAAGGTTTTAACTTCACCATAAATCCAACCCTCGAGCCAGGCTTATAAACACCATCTGAGCTTTTTAATATGACTCCTTCATTACCTTTTTTTAATGATTCTTTGTAAAATAAAAGGGCTTTTTTTCTGTTTGATGTTTTAAGATTTTTTGCAATCATTATTTTTCGTTTTTCTTCTTTTATTAGTTTTTCTAACAACTTTCTTCGTTCTTTGAAAGTTTTTTTGATAATACTTTTATCATCCAGAAACAAAACATCAAAAACATTTAATTCAACAGGTAACTCTTTTGATAATTTTTTAATGTCATATTTTCTTCTAATTCTTTGTGATATGTTCTGAAAAGGCATGTATTTTTTTGTTTTTGGATTAAAACCAACTGCTTCACAATCAATTATAAAACTATCTGATTTAACATTATTCTTAACAGCTTCTAAAACTTCTGGGAATTGTTCAGTAACATTTTCAAGACGTCTGGTAAATATAGTTGTATTTTCTTTGGATTTGTGAATTTGCATCCTAAATCCATCATACTTATATTCTATTTCTGCTGGGGAGCCCACTTT
>NZBB01000050.1 GCA_002686295.1 Candidatus Woesearchaeota archaeon | reverse complement strand
ATTACTAACTAAAAATCTTCCTGGTTCAATCCATAATTCAACTTTATTTAACCCTGCAATATCTGATATACTCTTTTTAAACTCATCAACAATTTTTCTTCCAAATTTTGTTATTATTTCAGATTCTATTATTCTAGGTCTGAAATTAATCTTTAAATTAAACATCTTATTAATTTTATTAACAATAAAATTTTGAAGTGTTAAATAAGTACCAATTTCACTTATTCCAAAACCACCACCTATATCAATGAATCTTATTTTTTCTTTATTCTCTTTTTTGATTCCTCTCAAATAATTCGAAATTAATCTTATTCTTTTACAGTAAAAGTCTGGTTTTGTAATCTTTGTTCCAATATGAAAATGAATACCTATAAACTTCAAAGAAGAAGCTTTATTTACTTTATTTATTATGTGTTCTAAATTTTCCAAGTTTGTTCCGAATCTTGACAAATTATTCTTTTTATTATTAAACCTGATTCTCACACCAACATCTAAAACCTTTTTTTCTTTTATTGAAATGTTATTAATTAGTTCTATTTCGTCCTCATTATCAATTATTGTAATTATGTTTTCATGTTTTGAAATAAAGACTATATCTTTTTCTGTTTTTAATGGAGAATTATAAACAATTTTTTTAGCTTTTAGTTTTATTGCTTGTTTTAATTCTTTAAGATTGGAGACTTCTGCGTTAATTTCATTATCATGGATTATCTTACATACTTCTTCCCAATCATTTGTTTTATATGGATAGAAAATATTTGTTTTTATTGTTTCATCTTTAAAACTTTCTTTTATATTATTTATATTAGATTCTAGCGCTTTTTTTATACAGACAAAAATTGGACTAGTTTTCTTTGTTTGATCCATCAAGGTTTTTCTTTTTGATAAAATTGAGACTTGTATATTCATTTTAAAATGGTTGATTCAATTTATTTTTTTTATTTCTATATGTTTTGAATAAATTCAAAAAGTTATCCACTATATTTACTTTAATAAATCTTGAGAAGGTGTTTAGAAGTGGATTTAAAAAAAAAGTTATATTAGAGAATAAGTTAAAATAAATATAACAAAAATAAATAAATATTTTTGCAAATAATTTTCTGTATAAATATCCTTTTGAAGTTTTGAAAATATACCAATCATTTTTTTTAATTAGTTTGGTTATTCCGAATTTCTTAGGATTTTTGAAGAATGAAGAGTATCTATTTAATCCAAAATATAACATTTCTCCTTGATAGATAAATTTCTTATTTTTATAATAAAATGCAAATGTTTTTATTGCATTAAAAAAAGTTTCTGATGGAAGACCAGTAATAGAAAAAACACTTACTTTAATTTTGACTTTATATGTATCTCTCAAGATTCTTTTTGCATCATCCAGTTCTATTCCTTTATTAACAATATTTTTATTAATATATTCATCTCCCGACTCTAATCCAAACCACAGTTCTTGACAACCTGCTTTTTTCATTAAACTAAGAAGCGAGAAATCTAATCTTTTCTCAAATCTCATCATTACAACCCATTTTACTTTAATTTTATTCTTAATTATTTCTTTAGAAATTTCTTTTGCTTGTTTTATACTCATAGAATCAGTCATAAATATAACTCTTTTGTTAGGAAAGTTTTGTTGAAAAAGTTTTAAATCTTTAACAACTTTTTCAACTGGTTTTTCTCTATAACCAAATATTTTTTTATCATAAATAAAAGAACAATGATTACAATTTTTATAATAACATCCTCTGCCTATCTCATACTCTATATAATTTGAGTTTTGTTGATTTAAGACAGGTATTTCACTTAGTGGTAAATCATTTCTAATTTTGTTGACTTTAATTTTATTTTTATTCAAATAAATTAAGTTTGGTATGTTTACAATTTTAGTTTGTTTAGCTAATTCAAGTATTGTATTTTCACCATCAAATATATTCATGTAATCAATATTTTCAAAGTATTCTTTTTTTAAAGAATCATTCATAAATAAAGTTGCTATATGTCTTCCACCAAGAAGTATTTTTTTATTTGGAAACTCGTTTTTTATATATTCACATAACTCTAACACTAAACTAAATAGTTCTCTATATGTAATACTTATTCCAATTAAATCATGTTTTTCAACATCTTCTCTAATTTTTCTGAATAAATATTTAACTAAATCTTTTTTTTTTTGTTTATGTTCAATTCTGCTTGATAAATCAATATACTCTGCTATAAACTTCTTTGATTTTAAAAAATCTCTGATGACTGTAAGACCTAAAGGTGCTGGCCAGTCTTCATAGTAGACTTTTGCTGGTTCGATAAGTAAGACCGATTTCATTTTATATTTGATTTAACAACTCCTAACTTTCCACTTTTTTCAAGAGGTATGTTCTTAACTTGTTTAAAATTAATCTTTATCTTTTCTTCAGTAATTTTTTTAAGTTGTTTTTTTGCCTCTTTAACTATTGTATTAAATTTTAGCTTGTTTTTTTCTTCTATTTTAATAGTTATTTTATTCAAAGATTCTTGGAAAACTAAATATTTTTTTAATCCTATTATGCTTCCTAATTTATTTGTGATTGTATATGGTGAAATTTTTACTTTGTTTTTTAGTGTTATATAATCAATTTCTCGTCCAAAGATATGAGTGAGTGCTTGTTTATTACAATTACTTGTTCCAACAATACTTTTATCCCCAAGTTTATATCTTATTAAAGGAGTTGTTTTGTTTATAAGACTTGTGCAAGTAATTATTCCTTCATCATTTCTTTTAACAACATTGTTACTTTCATCTAATAACTCAACTATTATTTGAGATTCATTTATATGATATTTATTACAATTTGGACATTCCCATGCTATGTCGCCTAATTCTACACAATTATATATATCATAATGTGTACAGTTGAATGCTTTTTCAATTGTTTTTTTAGTTTTTTTATCAACAATTTCTGCAGTTGTTGTTATAAATCTTAAATTGAATTTCTTATTTTGATCAATTATTTTCTGACTTAGAAGTTTTATGCTTGAAGCAAAACCATGAATATAATCTGGTTGAAATTTATTGATTTTATTTATTATAAACTTTTGATCCTCATAAATTGAAGCTTTTTGTTTTCTCAAAAAACCAATATTTCTATATATATTTGTTAGTGATAATAATTCTTTTGTATGTCTTGGTTCAGTTATTATAAATTGCTTATCAGTTAGTTTCAATCCATATTTCCTTAATATTCTTAATCTTTGAAATGCTCTATAATATAATTCTTTTTTGCTAAGTTTAATTGATAAAGGCACGCCAGTTGAACCACTTGTTCTTAACTCTATTAAATTTCTGTTTTTTGGAATTATATCTAATAAGTTTTTTTGTAAATCTTCTTTTGTTATAATTGGTAATTTTCTTAAATCATCAACAGTCTTAATATCTTTTGGCAGTATTTTTTCTTCTTTCCATTTATCATGATAAAATTTGCAGTTATTATATGCATATCTAACTATTTGTCTAAGTTTCTTGTTTTGTGATTTTCTATTTTTGCATTTCATTTTTTAAATTATAAATGAAAAGTT
Organism: Candidatus Woesearchaeota archaeon; assembly: GCA_002686295.1. GTDB lineage: Archaea > Nanobdellota > Nanobdellia > Woesearchaeales. Next base: position 8,018 of record NZBB01000050.1, on the reverse strand, counting down.
TAATATTCTTATTGATAAAAATTCTTTTTTAGGTTTAAATCCAATCTTAGAAATATTATCTATAGATGCTTTATTTTTCTTACTTATAATAGTTATTGCTCTTTTCTTTCCTATTTTTTTTAAGTATTCTAATCTTTCATAAAGCAATCTTTGATGTATGCCTTTGTTTCTATATTCTTTTAAAACATATGCGTTTGATAAATAACCATCGGTTTTTTTTATTGCATGAAGTAAGCGCAGATTCTTTTCATTGTTTGAAAAACTAATCCATGCCCTTCCTATAATCTTTTTTTTATGGATTACAAAGAAGCATTTTGCTCCTGATTCTATTTTTGAATAGAATTTTTTTTTTGTAAGAATTCTTGCATCATTCCCAAATCCTATTTCCTTGAATAGTGGAGCGTCTTTTTTTGTTGCTTTTTTTACTTTTATTGGAATCTTTGTTTTTATTTCTGGAATTGATTCTTTTAGATTTCTTTCGAAAAGAATTATTTTTTCAAAGAAGCTTGTTTTTTTAGACATTTTTTTTATAATCCTTTGTTTTTGATATTTGACATCTCAACAATCCATTTTCTTGGTAATAATTTCATTATCATTGCTAAGATTTTTATTCTAAAGCTATAGATTGAAGTCCATCTTTTTTTCTTTAAATCTTTTAGTGCTTTTGCAACAACTTTTTTTGCAGTTGCTTCTTTTGGAATAATGCTTTTTCCTTCTGAACGTTTTGTGAATTCTGTCTTTACAGGTCCTGGACAGACTGCTATTGTGTGTATTCCTTTTGATTTTAGTTCTTCATTCAATGCATTTGCGAAGTTTAAGACGAATGCTTTTGTTGCTGAGTAAACGTTGAATCCTGGTAAAGGTGCAAAACCAGCTGTTGAAGCAACTTGTATAATCTCACTTCCTTTTGTCATATATTTTATTCCTTCATATGTTAATGTTACAAGAGCTTTAACATTTAGCTCAATCATTTCTTGTTGTGTTTTAAGAAGTATTTTTTGAAAGTATCCTTTTTTTCCAAAACCAGCATTATTCACTAGCAATCTTAGATTTGGTTTTTCTTTTTCTAATTTCTTAATAAGTTTTTGTATATCTTGTTTTTTTGTCAAATCTGTTTTCAAGATTATTCCTTTTGATTTTTTTAGTTGTCTTGCAACTTCTTTGAGATTTTGTTCTCTTCTTGCAACAAGCCATATCTCGTCAAGAATCTTTTTTTTATCTATTTGTTTTGCGAATTCAACTCCAAGTCCTGATGAAGCGCCTGTTACAATAGCTATTTTTTTATGCATTTTAAAGCTATGAACCATCCTAAATAATGATTCATTTTTGTTTTTCCAATTTTTTTAAATAATTTAACACTGTTTTTAATACTTCTGTCGATTTTTTTTGATTTAATCTTTCTCAAAAACTTAACTATTTTATGAGATTGATTTATTGCATGAAAATAAGTGGTTATATATTCAACTTTAAATCCTTCTTCTCCAACTAGTTTCTTTGTTTCTTTTTTTGTGAAAAAAGTTGTGTAATAAGGAATTAGTCCTGTTAGTTTTCCAAATTGACAAGCAAAATAAAATATTTGGTTGTGTTTGTTGTGCATTGTAAGAATTAACACCCCATTTTTTTTAAGTACTCTTTTTAATTCTCTTATTGCAGCTGGAAGTTCTTTTTTTGGGAAATGGTCATGTGAAGAGTTTGATATTATAACATCGAAGAAATTATCTTCAAAAGAAAGTTTTTTTGTATCACAGCAGATAAAAGTTCTTTTCTTTGTTTTGAATTCTTTTTGTCTTTCTTTAGCTTTCTCGATGACTTCGTTTGAAATATCAATTCCATATACTTCACCATTTTCTTTTGCAATATTAAACAGTATTTGATCATGTCCATACGCTTCTTCAAAACAATCAGTTTTTAAGATTCTTTTTTTGTCAATATCAGGAACCCATTTCTCAATTAGTTGTTTAATATCTTCTCCTTTATATTTTCCATATATATCATCAAGATAGTGGCCTTTTCTTGTAGCTTTGTTCCAATATGTAGTATTAAATTTATTTTTCATCTTGATAGAATACATATTTCATATGTGCTTTTTTTTGTTTTCGAAATATTTCAAAAAAAACCATTATGTGAAATAAAACTTTAGCAGTTACTTTTATAGGCCAAATTTTAACAGTCCATTTTTCTTTGTTTATTTTATTAGATTTCCAAGGTGGGTTATCAATTGTTCCTTTTAATAATGGTTTTTTATAATCAATATTTTTATCGCTTAAAACTAATATTCCATACACATATTTTTTCAACAATTTCTTTCTAAGTTTCTCGATAGAAATTATTTCATATACTTCTCCAAGTCCATATATCTTTGTTTCATACTTTGTTTTGAGATTTATTTTTTTAATCATAATTCCTTTAATAGTTTAGGCCAGTTTTTTATATCACACATAATATTTGTGTAGTAAACATTTGCTAGTGTGCAATTACATCCGTTTGTTTTTATTCTTTTTTTAACTTGTTTAGCTTTTTTATTAAACAGTGTTTTTTTTAAATCATAATTTGTTTCTTTAATATTTCCGAGAATTTCGCCTTTTGAACTGCAAGCCCATACTTCGCCAAGATAATTTATGTAAACTGATGCAATGCCTGCAAAACAAGGAATTGTTTGTTTTTTTCTCTTTAAAATGTTAATGCTGTTATTATAATATATCTTTCTTATAATTCTTGTTATTTTAGAAGGTTTAAAATCTTTTTTTTCTGTGAAATTAATTATTTTTCTTATAGTTTTTGAATAATTATTTATATTTGGAATTATTTTTTTATCAAATAATTGAAATTCTTTCCTGTTTTCTGCAATTTCTGATATATAAGAATCAGGATTTATGTTATTAATAAGTTGCAATATTTTATCAAACTCATCCACGTTATATTTTGAAATAACGCTGTTTATTCCAATAAACAATTTTTTGTAATCTGTTTGCATTTCTTTTAATTTTTTAATAGTGTTAAGAGTTGTTTTGAAACCATTCTTTGTTCCACGTATTTTGTTGTGCAGGTTTTCTGTTCCATCAATTGATAAATTCAAAAGAATTTTTGTTTTTGATTTTTTGTTTGAATCTAATATTTTTTTAATTTTGTTAATGATTTGTTTTGTTAAAAGACCATTTGTAGCTATACATATAACATCAGGTTTATTGTGCTCTATAACAGATGAAACTATTTTGTCTATGTCTTTATTTAGAAATGGTTCTCCACTTGTTATTGTAATCCAATCAGCTCTTTTTCCAATTGCAATTATTATTTTTTCCCATTCTTTATAGGTTAGTTCATTATCAGTTTTTTTATTCATCCAAATATTACATGTTTTGCATTTAGAATTACAAATATTTGTTAATAGAAAAGTATAATTCATTGGATAAATTTTTGGGAATCCAAATACTCTATAAAGATTATAACCAATTGCTTTAAACAAGAGCTTCAGATAATTCATAATCAACGAAAATGTTTTAAGATATTTAAATATGTTCTGTTTGATTTATTTTGAATAAAGACTTAACTTAATTTTTCATTCCAAAAACTTATTAAACAATCAATTCATATTATTTTAAATGACTAAATCTATCTATATTCGTGAATCTTTTTCTGAACCAGTTCTAAACATCATAGAAGATACCATTAAAAGAGATAAGCAAGCAATTGTTTTTGTAAATACTAAAAGAGGTGCTGAGTCTCAAGCTGAAAAAATAGCTTTGAAAGTTAGAACAGTTAATTCTAAACTTGAAAAACTTTCAGATGATATTCTAAAAGTTTTATCTTCTCCAACAAAACAGTGCAAACGATTAGCGTTATGTGTAAAGAATGGCTCTGCGTTTCACCATGCAGGTTTAACAACAAAGCAGAGAGAATTAATTGAAGATAACTTTCGTAATGGTTTAATAAAAGTAATTTGTGCGACTCCAACACTTGCAATGGGAGTTGATTTGCCTGCTTTCAGGGTTATAATTCGTGACTTAAAGCGATATGGAGGTCCTTGGGGTATGAGTGATATTCCTGTGTTGGAGTATGAACAGCAAGCTGGTAGAGCTGGCAGACCTGGAAAAGAGGATTATGGAGAAGCAATATGCATTGCAAAAACAGATTCTCAGAAAGACAAGATATTCGAGAAGTATATTAATGGTTCGCATGAAGAAATATTTTCTAAATTGGCTGTTGAACCTGTTTTGAGAACTCATGTTCTAAGCTTAATAGCGTCGGAGTTTGTGAGTGACAAGAAATCATTGTTTGAATTCTTTGATAAAACATTCTATGCATTTCAATATGAAGACTTGGTGAAACTTCATTCTGTTCTTGAAAGAATAATTGGTTTGCTGAATGAATGGGAATTAATAAAAATTTCTGGAAGAAAAGATTTTGTTTCAGCAGATTCTTTAAATGAAGAAAAATATGAAACAACAATTATAGGTAAGAGAGTTTCAGAATTATACCTTGATCCTTATACTGCTAATTTTATAATGATATGTCTTAGAAAAGCAACTTCGAAGAAAACAACTATGTTTTCTTTTCTACAAATGCTGTCATCCACATTAGAGATAAGACCATTATTAAGAGTTAAAGTTTCAGAGTATGAAAATGTCCAAAACAAATTATTAGAGTTTAAAGATTATTTGCTTAGTAAAGAACCATCGGAGTTTGATGATTCTTATGATGCATTTCTTAATTCTGTTAAGACTTCCTTTTTTTTCAATGATTGGATTGAAGAAACAAATGAGGAGGTCTTGCTTGAAGAATATAATATTAGGCCTGGTGAGACAAGAGCAAAATTAGCGATTGCTGACTGGCTACTTTATTCTTCACAAGAATTAGCTCGCATGCTTTCATTTCAACCTCTTATAAAAAACTTGAGCAAGCTGAGATTCAGATTAAAATATGGTGTTAAAGAAGAGTTGTTGCAATTACTAAAACTAAAGAAGATTGGCAGAGTAAGAGCAAGGAAGATGTTCAGCAATAAACTGAAAACTTTAACAGATGTAAAAAAAGCAGATATAACAACTTTAGCACAATTGATAGGCAAAGCAACTGCTGTATCAGTTAAAAAACAGCTTGGTCAAGACTTTGATCCGAAGAAAATAGTTGTTAAAGAAAAAAAAAGAAAAGGACAAAAAAGTCTGAAGGATTATGGAAAGAAGAAATAAACTGAAAATAATTATTTTTGTTTTAATTTTTTTAGAAATAATAATTATTTTGTTCATAGTTTTTTTTGTTTATAACAGGTTAAATGAATCTTCTCATTGCGATAACAATATTAATCCAAAAGTATTGTTAATAGGAATTGATGGTGCAGATTGGCATTATATGTATCCTTTGTTGAAAAAAGGAAAATTGCCAAATATTAAATCTCTTATGCAAACTGGTTCTTATGGAAAATTAAGTACCATTTCTAAAAAACCCACAGGTACTGCGAATATGCAATGGACTACAATGATTACAGGTAAATCATATAAAGAACATAATATAACTTCTGCAAGTATTTATCTTAATAATTCATATATTGGTCCTGTTAAGAGTGGTATGAGAACATCTAAAGCTTTGTGGAATATTCTTGGGGATGAGAACATTAGTGTTGGAGTTGTTGGTTGGCCTACAACTTGGCCTGCAGAGAATATTAATGGATATATGGTTTCTAATTATTTAAAATATAGGTCATCTAAACTTAAAAAAAAAGAGAAACCACAGCTTACTTTTACTGGAACAATTTATTCTAATCCTTATTTAAACCAAACATTTCCAGAAAAATTTTATTTTGATATTGAATCAATTATTAAGGAAAAAGAGAAAATTAATGATAGTGAAATAAACAAGCATTTTTCCAGACTTTCAAAAGAAAATAACAGAGAAATTTTTTATGATATTAAATGGAATTATGTTTCAAATGAGATATTTTCAGATATTAGTTTGTTTTTGTTAAAGAATTTTTCATTAGATTTTATAACAGTAATTGAATATGGAATAGATGTCGCATTTCATCGAGATTATGCAGTCGATAATCTATTGTCAGATTATTATGTTTATGTTGATGAAAAAATAGGGGAATTATTAGAATATATTTCTAAAGATACAAATATTGTTATAGTTTCAGAGCATGGCCATTATGGTGAAAAGGATCATGTTAAAATGCCTATTGATGGCATATTCATTATTGAAGGTCCGTGTATTAAAAACAATTTTTTTGTTGAAAATGTTTCTATTTTAGATATATTTCCAACAATTTTGTTTATTTTTGATTTATCTATCCCTAATGATATAAATGGGCGAATATTACAACAGGTTTTTAATGACGAGTTTTTTGAAGGTAAATTATCAAAGAATATTAATTCTTATGAAGATAACATATCTAAAACTTTATTAAATATGAATTTTTTGCTTTTTGATGATGAAATAATAAAAAGACTTGAATCAATTGGTTATCTTGTTTGATATTTTTAAATGAGAAACTTTTTATTATTTGTTGTAATTATATTATATGTTAAAATATGTATGAGAATAAAAAAATAGATTTTATAAAATTATTTTTGATTGTTTTTATTTCTATAGAATTATTTATAATATTATTTATTCTTTTTAAACCATTATTGTCAAATAATTCTTTGTTACAAAAAAATTATTCTTGTAGTGATTGTAATGTAATAATTATTCTTATCGATACTTTGCGTGCTGATCATTTGGGTGTTTATGGTTATGAAAGAAATACCAGTCCTAATATTGATTCTTTTGCAAATAATAGTTTTGTATTTAATAATGCTATAAGCCAATTCTCAGCAACAAAAGGTTCTATCTCTTCTTTGTTTACTTCTACTTATGCTTCTATTCATAAAACAAGAAAAGGTTCTCATAAAACAAGAAAAGGTTCTGTGAATAGAAATTTTTCTTTGGGGGATTCTTTGCCTGATTCTTTTATTACATTAGCAGAATTATTGAAAAAAAATAATTTAATTACACATGCAATAATAGCTAATCCAATAATATCTTCATATTTTAATTTTAATCAGGGATTCGATGTTTATGAAGAAAAAATATCTGGAACAAATTATGACGATATCAATATAACTTCTTCTGCAATTAGTTTTTTGAATAGTGAAAGAAATAAAAATTTCTTTTTATATTTGCATTACATGGCTCCTCATAGTCCTTATTATCCCCCAAAACCATATGATAAATTATTTTCTAATTCTTATTCAGGAGAGATTAATTTTAATTATAAGAATAATGATTTTTTCAAATCAATAAACTTAACTCCCGAAATTATTGAAAAAATAATAGCATTGTACGATGGTGATATAAGATTTGTGGATGATCAAATCAATCTTGTTTTCAGATCTTTAGAAGAATTTAATCTTTTGAATAATACTATTGTGATTATCACAGCAGATCATGGTGAAGAATTTGAAGATCATCATAAAAATTTTATTGGTCATGGAGGATATTTGTATGATACTTTAATTAGGGTTCCTTTGATAATAAGATTTCCTGGTCAAAAAGAAAAAAAAGTTATTAAATATCAGGTTGAATTGATTGATATAATGCCTACTATAGCAGAATTTTTAAATATACAAATTAATCATAGAATTCAGGGCGAAAGTATTATTACAATGATTAAAGATGATAAAATAAAATCTACTTTTAGTGAATCTGGGAGGGCTAAATCAATAAGGTTTAATAATTATAAATTTATAAAGGATTTTAAATATGATGTTTCTAAATTGTTTGATTTAGAAATTGATCCTTTTGAACAGTTTAATCTGATTTCTAAAGAAGTTGAATTAGCAGATGAGTTAGAAAATAAGTTGTATGTTTGGATTAAAAAGAATAAATATTTAGAGGAAAATATTTTTGTTAAAAATGAGTGATAAAATGAGTTTTAATCGATTTTTGAAGTTATTGTTTTTTGTTTTAATTTTTTTTGAGTTTGTTTTTTTGGTTGTTTTTTTCTTTTTTCCTTCTTTTTTTGATTTTTTGTTTGTTGATGATTT
>NZBB01000049.1 GCA_002686295.1 Candidatus Woesearchaeota archaeon | reverse complement strand
TCTTCTGTTGTTGTTTCTTCTGTTTTTGTAGGTTCTGTTGTTGTTTTTTCTTTTGGTTTTTCTTCTGTTTTTATTTCTTCTTTTTTCTCTTCATCAACCTTTATATCTAGCTTGGAGTTAAGACTTTCAGCTTGACTTTCAGCTTTTGAAAGTAAGTTGCCAACTGTTTCATCAGTAAGCAAATTGGCTTCTAATGCTAAACTTTTGCTTTCAGAAGATGCTTTTTGAATAAGCAGGATAATTGTTTCTTCTGTTGGATAACCTGAATTGAAAGCCAGATTAAAGGCCATTTTTGCAGCTTCTCTAAAGTCTTTTCTATAAGCATCTTCGTCAATATCCAGCACTTCTTTTGTTAGTATTTCTCCTTTTTCAAATACTGCAACCAAGTTTAAGCCTACTTCCATTGGTTTAACTCCCAATCTTTGAAGCAGTCCTGCAAGTTTATTGTCAACAACATCTCCTTCTTTAGCAACCACTTTATCTTCTTTAATTGCTATTTTGCCGTCTTCAACAGCAGTTATTATTCCAAATCCTCCTAGTTCACCAATTACTGGTCCAGGTGCAAAATTCGTTTTTCCAGCAGGAACAATTATATCGTTTGGAGCTGTTTGTCCTGCACTTATAGGTGCTTTTGATTTATTTTTCTTAAGTGTTGAGAATAATGAGAAAGGATTTTCTTTTGTAAAGAGCATTGCAGGCATTCCTTTTAGGTAGTCTTTAAGCTTTGCAATGTTTTCTTTCTTGCTGTTTTTAATAGCTATTTTGATAAGTCTCTTCTTAGTCATTCTGATAATGACTTTTTCTCTTAATCTTTCTCGCATGTTCTGCAATTGTTTTGCAGGAAGGTTCATCATATTCACAATACCTATTATAGGATTGTCATCTATTAATTTCGTGAATTCCTTCACTTTATCTTTTTTGTATTGCGCTACATGTGTCATTTTCAGATATTGATTGGTTTGCTCATAGTTAGTTTTAACAATGTCTTGTTTATATTATTCTTTTCTTTAGGAAGATGATGTATTAATTGATTGTATAAATATATGATGTTATCAATGATTTGTTTTTCTGGTTGGTCTTCTTTACCAACAATTGAGTGAATTACTGGTTGTTTTTTAGCAGTTATATGGGTTGTTTTTTGGAGTTTTTCATATAAAGGCTTTATTTGTGGTTTTGCAACTATGATTGCACCTGCTTTTGGATTTGGCATCTTTCCGACAGGACCGAGAGTTCTTCCAAATACTGTCGCCACTTTATTCATTAAGTCTCCTTGTGCTATGAAAAAATCATGTTTTCTTGCTAGTGCTTTTGCTTTTTTCTTGTCTTTAAAACTATTAAATTGTGCTTGAGTAATAGTTTCATCGCAAACTTTTTTACATTCATCAGCAAGTTCTGCTCCAACAAATGCACAAACACTAATTTTTTTCCCAGTTTGATGATGTAATGTTACAAAGAAATCAACTTGTTCTTCAGGATTTTTTAGATTTAAGTCTTTAAGCGTTACTATCAAATCAATTGTTTGAGAGAAATTTCTTTTTTTGGAGTCTTCTTTTAATTTTTTTAAAATTTCTGAAATGTTTTTTTTATCCATTTTTTCCCTCCTACAGTATATACTTTCTATGTAGTAAATACGGGTTTATAGGTGTGAAATCCGAGTTTTTTATAAATATTTTGTTTTTTTTTGAATAGGCGCCACGGCCCGGACTTTCATCAATGATTCGCATGCTTGACGAGTGAAACAAGAAAATTTGCTTCGTCGTTCAGGAATGAACAATTCATTTCTTTGCGTCAATGGTTGAAACTGTTTTCTTATTTTTGATATCTTTTGGTTGAAGCGAAGCGAAATGTCTAACTTCGTCGTCAATGGCCGAAACCGTTGTTTTGAACCGGGAATCCGTAAGGACAAGATTTCCAGTCTTGCGCAATCTCCTGCATTTGTTGCAGAACTTTTAGTTTTACATTCAAATGTACCAGGTTATGCGACCGTGGCATGTTTTTAGAAAAAAAGTGTTTTGTTTTTATAATTATCGCTAAAACTAAGAATTAGTAGTATCGGTGCATATTTAGATATGATCTTATTTCTTCGTACAAGCCGTTTGTTATTGTTATTATTTCGCTTTTTGCTTCGTCTATATAGTTTTTATATATGAATTTGTCCATTATCATTCTCATAAAATAGTAGAATGGTTTCATTTCCCATGAATTTTCATAATCTGTTATTAAATAGGATGTGAAGATAATTTCTATGTTTCCTTTGTAGAACTTTTTTGTAAGCCCTTTTTTCTTTATTTCGACGTTTTTCAAATTCTTAGCTGTTATCTTAATTTTTATTTCAACTTTTACGTAGTCTGATAGTTTTTTGTATGGGCGAAGGACCATTTCTAGTTGTTTTGAGTTTTGATATACATGTTCAGAATTCAACACTTCATTTTTGTCAAAACCATGTTGTTGCATTTCTTGATCTATTACAGTATATAGTTCTTTTGGCTCAAATAATCCTTCATATTCAAGCTTTTTTCCGTCTATAATTGTTTGTATCTCAGCCATATGCGTGTGTATCGGTTTCCATCTTTAAAAACTTTTTTACTTCTTGTTCCAATTTTAATGCTTCATATTCTTGTGCATCAATATTTTTTACTTCGAACTCTTTTTTCATTATCCAGACATATAATTTTCCAAGCAATTTTTTTGCTTTACTACCTTTAAATTTTCCTTGCCAGTCAAGTTCAACTTTTGTCTCTATATCAATAGTTATTCTTCCTCCTGTAAAATTCTTAGTTTCTCCGTGCAATTTTCCTTCTTTTTCCTTGTAATCCCACATGTGAAAAGATACATATATCCATAGTCTTACAAAGGGAGTTTCTTTCTTCTCTCCTGTTAGGTCTATCTCAACCTCATTTCCCATTATATTGTCAGTTTTGTCTCTGTATTTTTTTTCTTGTAATTCATATCTTCGTTTTGTAATCCAGTTTGTTACGAGTTTGTATAATCCATCAAAGTCATAGTTTCCTTTATACTTGATAAATGTATGTCCTACGGTGAACTGTTTTCTTATTGGTAGCATATTTTTATTTATAGAAAGAGGTTTATATAAATTTTACTATACTAATCTTACAGATTCAAGGTTTTTTGGTGCTATTGTTTCAATCCTATAAGTTTTATGGATTGATCTTGCAAGGTCAAGACAACGACTACTTTCTCCATGGTTAACAATTACTTTTCTTGCTCTTGGGTTGCATTTGCCGACAAAATTCATCAGTTCTCTCCTATCAGAATGACCTGTTATCTCAAGTTTATGAACTTCTAAGTTTATCTGTGTAACTTCATTTTTTGAACCATTTTTGAAACTAATTTCTTTTACACCTCTTTGTATAATTCTTCCAAGACTTCCTTGTCCTTGATAGCAGGTGAATATTAACGAATTTTTTTTATTATTTCCTAATTGTTTTAGGTATTCAACTGATGGTCCTCCAACAAGCATTCCTGATGTTGCTAGTATAACACATGGGCCTTTATAATCTAATAATTCTTTTCTCTCTTTTGCACTTCCTATTCTTTTAATATTGTCTTGTATGAATGGGTTGTTATCTTTGTGAAATATTTGTTCTCTGATAGTGTTATTTAGAAATTCAGGATATGCAGTGTGAATTGCAGTTATATCCCATACAAGTCCGTCAATGTATATAGGTATTTCTTCTATAGTTCCAGTTCTTATCATTCGTTCTATTAGAACAATTATTTCTTGAGCTCTTCCAGAACCAAGAACTGGCATTAATACTTTTCCACCTCTTTTTATAGTGTTGGTTATCATTTCCCCTAATGTTTTGTCTTGTTCTTTTGGATTTGTCATAACAGCTTCTCTCGCTCCATAAGTGCTTTCTATCATAAGTGTTTCTAGTCTTGGAAAATATGTGTTTGCTGGACTTAAAAGATTTGTTTTTGCATATTTCAAATCTCCAGTGTATAAGAAGTTATGAAGTCCATTTCCAATATGAATATGAATCATGGCGCTTCCTAATATATGTCCTGCATTGTAAAGTGTTATTCTTAAATCAGGGGTTACATCTGTTACTTCTCCATATTCAAGACTTATTGTGTGCTTAACCATTTCTTTTACATCTTCACTTGTGTATATTGGTTCTCCGTCGTTTCCTCGCTGTATTTTTATTAAGTCAAGTTGTAATAATGCTGAAACATCTCTTGTTGGTCTTGTACAGTAAACAGGTCCTCTAAAACCATATTTGTAGATTAAAGGTATCAGTCCTGAATGATCTATGTGTGAGTGTGATAAGATTATTGCATCAAGTTCTTTAATATCAAATTCTGGAGCTTCTAAATGTGGATATGGTTGTTTCTCAGAAGCAACATCTACTCCACAATCAAGTAATACTCTTGATTCTGGAGTTTGTAACAATATGCATGATCTACCAACCTGTCTAGAGCCTCCAAGGGGTGTTATTCTAACCCATTCATCTTTTTTTCCTCTTAACCAACCATTGTAGATTCTTTCTCCTGTTTTGTGAAGAAATTTCTTTCTGTAATCAGAGTTCTTGTATAATACTGATCGAATATTCTCTATTAGTTGATTTCTAATGGCTGGTTTTCTTCTAACTATTGGAATCCAAAATGTTTCTGCTTTTATTTTTTGCAGTAATTCTCCTTTTTTGCCAATGGTTGTTCCTGGTTTTTCAACTTCTATTATTACAACAGATCTTTGTGGGTCAAAGGTTATTTTGTCAATACCGGCTGTTTTGTCTATTATAGAACGAATTTTCTTTTCTGCTTTCTCTAATTCTAAGCAAAGTGTAGGGTCTGGTCTTAGTTCAATTCTCTTTTTTATCTTATTGACTATTTTTTTAACTATTCCTTTGTCATTTAGGAAGAAATCTTCATCCTTTGTATATAGGACTATGTTTGCTCCTTCAAAACTTGCGTCACTTATTTTGTTTGCTGGCAAGTCCTTTAATATTTCTTTTAGAATATCGGACATTTTAATTGTAAAGAATTCACAACCTTGTATTAATTATTTTTTGTAAAGATTTCTTAACTCCTTTCTTATCAATAACAAAGACATCTATTCCTTCGCCTGAAGCAGCATCTCTTTGTATGGCTGAGTTTAAGGCTTTAATCATTAATTCTACGCCTTCTTTTTCTTTCATATCTTTTTTATAGTTTGCTTCAAGTACTCCATAAGCCATTACACTTCCTGAGCCGCTTGATACAAAATCATTAATTTCAGCTATTGAGCCATCAGGGTATAAGTCGTATAAACTTTTTTTAGAGTCAAAACCTCCAACTAAGAAATGGCTGATGCCTGGTATTAATGACATTTTTCTTATGTTTGCATAAACCATTCCTGCAAGCAGGTTTGCTCCTTCTTTTACTGTTGTTGTTTTATTAGTTCTTATCTCTTTTAGTTTAAGCTCTGCTTTTATTAGTTTAACCATCAATTGAATGTCAGAAACTGTTCCTGCAGTTGTGACCATCATCTGATTGTTTATAGGTAAAACTTTGTTAACGTTTTTGTTTGCTATGAAATGCCCACTTGTAGCTCTTTTATCTGCTCCTAATATTATGCAGTCTTTACAAACAATTCCGACAGTTGTTGTGCCTGTTTTTAAAATATCATCCATTTAGTAACACCTAAAGAATTCAATTTCAGTAAATAATTGTTTATTTAAAAAGTTTACGATTTTCATGGTAGCTTTATGATGAAGTCTCCTCCGTTTGCTATTATCTGTGCACCGTTGTTGAAGTCAATAGTTGTTCCATCAATAGTTAATTTGTTAGCGTTTAAAGAACCTGATATTTTTGTGTTTCCACTAACATCCAGTGCTTCAGTTGGTTCAGTTCCAATGCCGACTTTTCCTTCTTCATCAATTGTCATTCTTTTTTGAATGTCTGAATCAGTATTTTTTCTTGTATAAAACAATAGTTCTCCTCCTGTGCTATCACTAAAATCATATGTTGTATAACTTTTTATTCCTGTAATTGTTTGGCGTTCACTATCATCATCCAAACCTATGAATTCAATTCCTCCAATAAATTCATTATTTCCTGGCTCATCTTCTTTTCTTTCAAGTTTTAAAACAGCTCCAACTGCATTTGCTAAATGTAATTCTGCGTTAGGATTATTTGTACCAATTCCTATTAATCCAAGATTATAAAACAGGTTTGCACCGTTTGTGCTCCAATTATTAGCCATATCTCCAATACACCCATTTAGGTCGCAAATTTGGCCACTATCGCTTTTTGTGTTGCCGAGGTCATCAACGTATAAGTCTGGAGAAATACCGCTGTTTGGATTGTCTAGCTCGTATAAAGAACTACTGGAAGGCCAATCATCACTTAAATCTCTACAGTTACTACCGGTTTCATCGCATAACTCTTTTGCTTGAACTTTCTCTTCAACAGATAAGGAACCGCCTTCTATTATTGGTGTGGAGTTAAAAATCCATCCTTCTCCACCACTACAATAAGTGTATGCTCTATCATAACACCCTTCTTCATTTCCGTCTTCAAATGGATTTGCACAATCTTGATCATTAGCTATATTATCACAACTACAAACAGATAATGATCCATAACCTCCTAATACATAACAAATTTCATCTGATGTATGTCTATAATTTATTATCTCTTTTTCTATACTGACATTTCCTCCAAGAACAGTTAGTTTTTCACCTGGGGTTTGGGTGCCAATTCCAATGTAGTAATCTATACTATAAGGATACAAATAGTTGCTGTTAACAATCCAGTCAGAATCTTGTGCTAAAGCAATATTTATAGTTAATAACATTATTATTGCAAACAATAGTTTTTTCATTTTTAAATCACCTCTACGCTTTTTAAACATCTTTTAATAAAAAGATTTCCATCTTCATCAAAAAAAACAGCTGTTTCGTCGACTGAGTTTTGGACTATGAACTCTTTCACCACAACAGATGGTTCTTCGATAGTGTTTTCTTCAAGTATTCCTTTTAAATATAAGTCTCCTCCTGGGTTTGAAACCCATGCAACTACTATTCCGCCAATTTCTATTTTAAAATCATTAGCGTCATATCCTGTGTTTTCTTCTTCAAATAAAACTCCAGTTATTAATACCATTCCATTTCCATCCACCATTAAAAGGTTTTCTCCTGTATTATCCTGTATCAATAAGTTGCTATTATAATCAAATGATGCAATATCACATTCTCCTGTTCCTATTATTCCTTCGCTTAGTTCTCCTACATTTGCATACAACATTCCTTTTGAAGTATGAATTGTTGAGCCTTCAACTCCTCTGAATGTGATGTTAAAATTAACTTTTTGCTTGTAATCTAAAGGAAGTGTTTGACTACAATTCTCAAAGAAAACACCACACATCCTTGTTGGCCCCCATGATTTGTCTAAATCCTTGATGAATTCTGAATTGCTTGGTGCTGCAAAACCAAATGATTCTTCATTTGTTAAAGGACAAAAAATACTTACATAATCACATAATATCTCTTGTTCATCATCATCTGTTAGTTTTATTGCTTCTAAGAGTATTTCTTTATCCATGTTGTTCTGTAATGTTATTCTTGCATCAAAGAGTTCCATGTCTCTTTTCTGAACAGTATAATCTCCGCAGAAAAAATTAGCATCAAAACTGCAGTATTGAGCACTGTATTTCTGTGTGTTAAAAATGTCAAAGTAAAACAATACTCCAACAAACATTATTGTCATGAAAAATGCCCATGCATAACTTGTAAGATATTCAATGCTTGCCTGAGCTTTAGAATTATTCATTTTGATATTTTTGAGAACACTTTTCCGTTAATTAAATGATTTGTTGAGCCACTTTGTCTTCTGAAAGCAAAGTCAACTCTTAATGTTTCTTTAAAGCCTGATATAAGTGCTTTTTCGCATTTTGCTTCTAAACGACAACTCTTTCCATTTCTCCATGAAGGGTTACCTGAAGGAATCCAGCTTATGCCTCCATTTGTGCTTGTCCAATTAGCTGTTCCTTCGCTGTTGAAAGGGCAGTAAATATTAAATTCGTTGCAAACAGCTATTTTCATATTATCTCTGTCATACATCGTGATATTGACTGGGATAATTGGTTTTTCAAGGTTGTTCTTCAGCTTTAGATTCATCTCAAATGTTGAGCCAGTGGTTTTTTCTATGCTCCAATCATCGCATATTATGTTTTGTCCGAATATGCATTCTTCCGGCAAGTAGTTTTCAGGATTTAAAACATCGAAATATATTAATGCTCCAGTCATTATAAGTACAGTCATCATCACCCATCCATATGTAACTAAGAATTCTAATGCTGCTTGTCCACTCTTTCTACTAGAACTTTTCAATCATACACCTCTCCCTTTATTAGAATTAATGCTTAGCTTATTATTTAAAGTTTGTGATTAGAAAAAGTAAAAAAATAAAATAATAAAAAAAATTATGTTAAAAGTCTTTATTATTGTACTGTTGATACTATGTCTCCACCAGTGCTTTTACCAAATGTTGATCCTGATCGAGAGTAGTAGTAGTTAATATCAACTTTTAACTTTTTCTTCAGACCAGCTGTGAAAGCTAACCCAGCACCTGCATCATCTGCATCAAAAGTAATAGTTGCTACTGATCCTGCTGCACAAGTTATTGTGTCTACATCTACATCAAGTGAACAACTTCCAGTTAAATCAGTTGCTTCTAATGCATCAATTCCTTCCAATGCACTTCCGTCTTCTGTATCTTCAACAACAAAACTTGTGATAACTAAAGATTCTGCGTTGTTTCTTATTCTTAATACTACGTTGTCTGCGTTTACTACTGCTGCATCGCATGTGAATGGTGATGCAAACGTACAAGAATCAGGTACGAACTTTGTTGGATTTAACACACCAAAGTATGAAAGTGCTCCTATCATAACAAGTATTATTAAAAAAGCCCAACCATAAGTGGTTAAGAATTCCAATGCTGCTTGTCCTTTTCTATTTGTATTCATATTTTATACACCTCTATTTTTTAAAGTTATATACTCTGTTTTTGAACTCTTTCTTATTTAAAAGTTTCGGTTTATCAATGTTTTTTTAGCCTACTGTACCAAAGAATCCTGCTAAAACCTTTGATAACAATAAGAATAAAGTTATTGCCACAGCGTTAAATATTGGTATGTACTTAATTCCTCCTCTTGCATCTCCTTTGCTTATAATTGATATTATCATTGATGAAAAGCTTGCTATTATGCTAATTGCAAATATTGAAAACCTTTTGAAATCTTCAGGATCTATTCCTTCGCCTCCTCCTCCTCCTCCTCCTCCCATTAGTGATGAACTACTGCTACTTGAACTTGATAGGGTTTTCATAACTCCAATTATGATTTTTAACAGTTGTTGTGCTAAAGCAAATAATGCAGGTGTGATAAACAATACTATTGCGACCATGAAAATAGTGTATGTGACTGTTGCAGCAGCCATTTCCTGCTTTAAAACATAGGATTTTTTAAGATTATCAATGACTTTTTCTATTACATTAACTATTTTTCCTCCACTTTCAACTTCTCCAATTATTAAGTTTAAACTTCTTTTAAGTTCTGGAGAATCATATTTTTGCATTAAATCCATCAGTGAATCTTTTACATCATGTCCTGTAAGAACTTTTTTTGATACCAAAGTCATTTCATGTGATAATATGCCAAATTCTGGCTTTATAGCAGCCCATAGTGATTTCTCAAAAGATAGTCCTCCTTTCAGATTAGTTGATACAAGTGTTAAATAGTCAGGAAGTGATTCTTCCATTTTTTTAACTCTGTTATAAATTTTGATGTTAAGGTTGAAATAAACCCCTATTATCACTAGGAAAGCCATGATGCTTTGAATAATGAACCATGACAAGAAGGTTATTATCATCACTCCAAAAGGATTTAATTCAGAGATTGGAACATATATGAAAGAGAAATATATTAGATAAGTAATTACTAATGTAGTCCAGAATAACCCTCCAAAAAATTTAAAGGGCACAGTATTTATTCCTGCTTTGAACAAATAATTCTTAAGTTCTGACCTGAATCTTTTAGGCACAAATGCCTTTCCAAATGTTTCAAGGTATAATGTATCTTTCATAGGTTCACGTTTGGTCTTATTGATTTAAATACTGTCATGAATATGAATTCAAGGATTATAAGTCCTACTGCTATTGATGCAAATAATGTGATGTTTGCTTCTATGTTCATCATACTGGCTATGATAACAAAAATTGTTAATCCAAGAGATGGCATAACTACTGCTCCAAGCATGTAAAACATTGTGACACTGTTAAGTTTTTTCCCATATCTTTGAATTTCTATAAGTTGTTCTTCTGCTATCTGGTCAAGAGTAGAATCAAGTGATTGAGTAACATCAATTCCTATCTTTAAGGCATTATTTATCTGGAATAATATTTTTTTCATCCTGTTTGAAGGGCAGTACTTAACAGCTTTATCAAGTGCTTCTTCTAAAGGAACTCCTGTATCAACATCTCTAAGTATTGATTTGAAGTATTGATTTGCAATTCCATAACTCTTTGATGCTTCTTCTAAAGCATTTATCAATGGTTGTCCAGAGTTAAGTTTAACAAGTAAGAATCTACCTGCAAATAATACTTCTCTGTCTATATCTTTTTGTCTCTTGACAACAAGTGTTTGTGCTTGTTTGAATAATGTAGAAAAAAATATTGTTGTGAAAAATAATATTGATATTGGAATTAAAATGTATGGTGCGCCTATTTTGTCCACGAGAAAAAACGTTAGGATGCCAATTGTTAAGCCCCCCATCAATGCAGCTTTTAGTTTTTCATGAGTATATTCTGCAGGAGTTTTATTTATCTGTGCAACCCATAATTGTTTTTTTAACTCTGGAAACTTATGACTTAATATTTTAGAAATTTCTTTGAGCGATAACTTATTCATTTTCAATCCAGTTTTAGTCTGCCCATGTAGTATTTACCCATTATATCTCCAACATCGTTTACTTCTTCTATTCCTTTGTTTATCATCCATTGAAGAATCTCTTTTTTCTGTTTAAGATCGTTTTCTATTTCTTCTTTTGTCATTCCAGTATATAACTCCAGGGTTTTCATCATCATGCTTGATTCATTTGCTTTTTCTAAATTATCTGTTTTTGCATTAAGTTGCATTAAAACATTTGGTTCTCCATTTGGCATTATCTCTGCTATTTGTAGTGTTCTTCTTTTTCCAGTTCGTCTATTTCTGTTTTGTACGAGTATTAATCCAAGAGCGCTTAGCATTGGTTTTGGAAGGTCTATTGGTGGGTTTGTCATTCTCATAATTACTTCTTCTGCAGTGTTAGCGTGGAATGTTCCATAAACAGAGTGTCCTGTTATTGTTGCTTCCAATAAAACTTCTGCTTCTTTCTTTCGTCTAATCTCTCCAACCATTATTCTGTCAGGTCTCATTCTTAAGCTGTTAACAACTAAGTCAAGCATTGAAACTCCTCCTTTTCCTTCTGGATTTGCAAGTCTTGTCTCCATAGGAACCCAATGAAGATTATCTGGCAGTGTTAATTCTCTTGTATCCTCTATGCTTATGATTCTCTGGTTTGGAGGGAAGAAGTTGCTACAGGCGTTAAGCATGGATGTTTTTCCTGAGCCTGTTCCACCAGCTACAAGTATTGACAGTTCGTTTTGGATTGCAAGCCATATAAGTGCTGCACCTTCAAGGTTTGTTGTACCACCTTTTATCAGTTTGACAATTGTCCATGGATCTGCAGCGAATTTTCTAATTGTTATAGTATTACCTCTGTTTGAAATAGGCATCAGGGTTGCATTTACTCTGTCTCCAGTTGTTAAGTGTGCGTCCATCAAAGGATTCAGCGTTGTTATTTCTTTTCCGATATCTCTGCCTATTGTAGTTGAGAAATGTCTTATTCTTGCTTCGGTAGGAATCTTGATGTTTGTCTGTGTCCATCCATGTTTTTTGTGATAAGCCCATACTGGCTCTGTATGACTGTTTATAACTATTTCTTCAAGGTTTTGATCTCTCAGCAAAATCTCTATTTTTCCAAGACCAAGACTTTCTCCTATAAGATAGTTTATCAGCATATTCATTGTTTTAATGTCTGTTTTTGGAAAGTATTTACTTAGAAGTTTTCTTATTTCATTTTGAAATCTTGTTCTTATATCTGTAGAGTCTGTATCATCTACTTTTGCCATTTCTTCAACATCAACTCTTGTAACAAATTCTTGTCTTATTTTTTCAAGTATAAGTTTTGTTGTATCGCTAATATTTGTTATTGAAGCAATGTACTGTGGGACTGCTTTATCTTCTTGACTGATTATTCTTATCTCTATTATTATGTCATTCATATTGATTGAGTAACGATCTATCTCTTCAATCTTTATTTTTAGTTTAGTTTCAGAAGTTTCGTTGTTCTCTTCTGTAGTTGTTTCGCTTTTTTCTTTTTCAGTTTTTTCTTCTTCAGGCATTTTATTTGTTTTTTGTTGTATGTCTTAAAAAATTTAATCTGTGGCTTAACTCGTCGCTTATATGTTCTAATTTGCTTTTTTCTTCAGCTTTTTCATCAGGCAAGGAGTTTGATTCCTTTTTCACATTCAAAAGTTTTATTTCGGCTTCTTCTAATTTTTTTGCTTTCATCAGAGTTATTATTTCTTTAATCTCATTTTTCAGTGCTATTATTTTATATGTGTCTTTTGCTCCTTTACTTGTTGGTTTTTTTTCAGTTACACTTTTTGTTTTTATTTTTTTAAGTTCATTTCTTATATTTTTATAAATTTTTATTGTATGTTTGTAAAGATTTTTTTTTTCAGCCTTTGATTCTTTTGGAAATTCATCAAATAATTTTTTTAGATTATTATACTCATTTATTGCTTGTTTCAGATTTTCATCTCCAAGCAAAACAGTTATTCTTTTTGTTAATAAGCTAACATTTTCCTTTGTTTGTTTGAATAATTCTATGAATTCTTCGTCTTTTAACTGTGTCGGTTGAACAAGTTCTCCTTTCATAATTCTTTCAAGTTTTCTTATCTGATAATAAGACGATATTAAATCGTTGAACATTTCCTCTTTTGTCTTTGCAGATTTTGATGGTATGTCGTTGAAATGTTCTTTCATTGCTTTGTATTCTTTGATTGCTGATTTCAAATCTTTTTTATTCAATGATTCTGCGATGTTTCTTTGTGCTTTTAGGATTTCTATCTTTGTTTCGTTTATCAACTCTTCCTGAGATTCTTCCAATGCCTTTTCTTCCTCTTTCAGATGCTTCTGCTCTTCTTTTAGTTTTTTTACTTCTTCTTTGAATTTTTCCTGTTCTGCTCTTAGTTTTTTTACTTCTTCTTTGAATTTTTTTTGTTCTTCTCTTAATCTTTTTACTTCTTTAACAAGTTCGTTTTGTTCATTTTTCAATTTGTCTGTTTGATTCTTTATGGTCGATTGTTTTTTCTTTAGTTCTATAGATTTATTCTTTAATTTTATCTTCTCTCCTTTTAATTTCTTTTCTTCGTCTCTTATTTCTGCACGACTTTTTTTAGAAGGTTTTTTCTTTTGTTTCTCTTTTTCTTTTTTTTTCTTTTCTTCGTCTTCTTTTTTCTTTTCTTCGTCTTCTTTTTTCTTTTTTTTCTCTAATTCTTTTTGTTTGCTTTTTGAATCTTCTTTTGTTTCTTTTTCGTCTGTTTCTTTTCTCTTTTTTTCTTCTGTTGCTGTTTCTTTTTTATCCTTTTCTTTTCCTCCTATATCAACTATTTTCTCTGGCTCTTCTTCTTCAGGTGTTTCTTCTGGTTCTTCAATTTCTTCTTCAATTTCTTCTTTTACAGATTCAATCTCTTTCAGCAATTCTTTGTTTCCACCAACTTTTATAAGTGTGTATAAACTCTCTGCCAGTTCCATATACGCATCTTTTTCCTCTCCTTTCTTAGTAGACAATAATTTTTTCTGCACTTCTAAGAATAATCCTTTAGCAATTCCAAAATCTTTATTATCAATTGCATCCTTCATTAATGATTCATAATCTTTTTTTATCTCGAACTTTTCTTTTTTCTTCGCTCCTTTTTTCTCTAATTCAAGCTCTTTCTTTTTCTCATCAAGAAATTTTTTTATGTCGCTTTCCAAGTATTTATTTATGTCCATTGTTATGAGTTAAGCAATTTATCTTTGTATTCTTTCCATAGCTCTTCAGGATTAAAGAGTCCTCTTTTCCTTGATTCTTTGAAGAAAAAATCTTTTTTCTTGTCCATTTTCTGCAATAAGTGATTTTTCCATAAATCTTTTGCTTCAATCTTAGATATTTTTTTCTCTGCAGCTTTTTTATGAAAATCTTCCTTCATTTTTTCTATTGATTCTTCTTCTTTTTTCTCAGCTTTAGATTTTTCTTTTGGTTTATTGAAGTAAATGTATGGAGTTGTGAATTTATACTCTATACCAACAAGTTTTTCTTCCACCAAGAAATCTACCCATGACTGGATTATATCTACTGATAAATCAAGTTTTTTTGCAGCTTCTTCAAGCTCTATTTTATCGACTTCTTTTAGAAGATTTATTAATGAATCAACTGTTGTTGTTAGAGTTTCATCTACCATTATACTTTTAGCCCTCAATTAGTTATATAAATTTTGTTTATTATTGTGAAGTAGTTAGCAACTAATATCTGCTAATTGTGATGTATTAAACCCGAAGTCAATTTCCAAGTGAAAAACATCTATTATTACATCGTTGTTATCGCCTTCAACTTTCTTAAGATAAGATGTGCAATCCAAATCATTAAGGTCTCTTTCAAACATGAATCCTATATAGCTTACATTTGTTGGTGTAGGTATGCCTGCATCTGCAAGTTTTTCAGGACTAACAGTTGTGATTATTGTCAGTTCTTCATCATTGTATATAGAGTCGTCATTAGCAAATCTTCCTAAAAAACTTAAGGGTTTTAATTCAACTCCAAATAATTCTTCTCCAAATGAGAAATGAGAATTTATATATTCGCTTTCATTTACAAAGAACTCAAAAGTTGTGATGTTGAACTCTTCTGGTAAGATGGCTGTTTCTTTGAAAAAGGAATAATAACCAATATCTTTGAACAAAGGATCTTTTAATCCTTTAATTGGTATATCTGTTGTTATTATTTTACTAATATTCCATAATACTTTTGTTTTGTTAGTTTGATTATTGTCTCTAATTGATAGGTCAACATCCATGTGTGCTCTAACATAAAAAGCCTTGTTTTGCTCAATCCAAACATCATTCACATTGAATTCTGTGTATAAATTTAGTTCTTCAGAAACATTTTTTATTATTTCAAGAAGATGATTAACTGTTAGTTTCTCCATGCCATGACAATCCTCTCCTTTTAGTGTTCCGTTTGTAACACATTCCAAGAATGAATTTTCAATATCTGATAAGTCATCAAAAAATTCGTCATGAGAGTATATGTGATTTGTCATTCCCTGAAAAGTGTTATATCCAGAAACTTTTAGAATTATTTCAGAATATGCAATTAGATTATTCAAGTATTGATTCATTGAAGATATCTTTGCTTTTTCAATGTTTATATTGTCATCTAATGGGGTTAATTGGTTTGTTGAATACATCATTGTTAAGAGTGAAGCTATGGTGATTGATATAAAAGTGAATAATATTGCTTTTTTGTTTAAGACCATATTTTTAACTCCGCGATTTCAGGACCAAAAAAAATTGATTGATTTACACTTAAAAACGCGATTTTCCTTGATGTAAGTGCAAATCTTGAATTATTGAAACGTTCTATTGAACGATTATATATTGTTTCATTACCAATCATGTAACTTATGCCATATTGTTCTGCAATTAATGATTCAAGAATTTTTTTTGTAATATTATATGATATGTTTGTATTGTTTGTGTAGTGATATTCTGCTATTAACTGAAATACTGTTTGTTCTGGATTTGTTATTAATCCTTTATCTTCAAGCTCTGTGATATAACTATGTCTGTAATCTATTACTTTTGTTGTCAGTAAAAGACCCATTATATCCTCTGCCAGAAGAAATGTTTGTCTTGTTTGTGGTGTATTCATGTAAGAACCAAGTATTATAACAGCAGTTATTAAGAATATGGCTCCTCCCATAATAGCATCTAAGACGAAAAAATAAGCACCTCTTTTCATTTGTTTAGAATTTATGTGTTTGTTATTAAAAAACTTTTCGAATCAAACAATGTTAATCCCAGTAATATAATCTTAATTTGATTGCTTGTCCTTTATACTTTGCAATCCTGGTTGTTTTTATGGCATTTTCTATATTTGATGTTATGTTTGTTGCTGGGCAAGGTATTTCATAAGGTATTCCTTCGCAACATTGAGCTTTTATGCATATATCTACTCCTTCATTATTTATATAGCTTCCAAGTTCTGCTGCTACTCCAATTTGCATTCCAAATTGAGAGCATGCTTCGAAAGGAGAATTTATATTTATGTTGTTTCCTTCAGAATTTTCGAATATATTTGTTGAGTCAAAGTTGCATAAATCAGGCGGTATTCCTTCTCCTTGACAACTTCCACTGCAATAATTACTTCCAAATCTTGTGCAATCACTTTGACAAGTTCCGTTTACAAGACTGAAATTTGCTTCTACACAACTACCATACATGTCGAAAAATGGGCCTGCTAAATCAGAAGCGTATCCTTGAGCTTCAACTCTTAAAAATATTTCATTTCCTGGTGGAACATTCATGTAGTAATATCCATTTACATCAGTTAAGTTTGTTCTTACTAAAGTTATTATTTCACTTCCGTTCCAGACATTCTGCTCATATGTTAGCAATGCTCCTTCAATAGGTTCATTTGAGTCTTTCTCTTTAACAGTTCCATTAAAACAGGTTGTTGTCAATGCACAATCGGGATCAATGCATTTTCTGTATCCTTCTTCAAAATATTCGAGGCAAGTGGCGTCTTGATTTCCGCCAAAGAATTCTGATATACAGATGTTGTCGGATATTCCACATACAAAATCTTGTCCACACATAGTTGCTCCCCAGCAACCAGAGAAATCATAGCTTTTTGCACTTGCAAAAGCAATTACTAAAAAAAAACATATAGCAAAAACCCCTCTTTTCATATTAATAGTTTAATCTGCTAGTTGATATATAAATTTTTTGGTAAAATTTTAAAACTATTGTTTGTTTAATTTTTTTGTGATGAAAAAAGTTCGTAAGAATTATGATGAGATAATTTCTTCTTTAGAGGATGAAATTATTAGGAAACAGAAAAAAATTGATGAGTTAAAACAACAGAATATTATTTTGTTGAAAACTGCTTTAAAGTCTCATGATAAATTAAAATCTAAGAAAAATAAATGATTATTGTTTAGTTTCTTCTTCTGTTGTTGTTTCTTCTGTTTTTGTAGGTTCTGTTGTTTCTTCTTTTGGTTTTTCTTCTTCTGTTGTTGTTTCTTCTGTTTTTGTAGGTTCTGTTGTTGTTTTTTCTTTTGGTTTTTCTTCTGTTTTTATTTCTTCTTTTTTCTCTTC
>NZBB01000048.1 GCA_002686295.1 Candidatus Woesearchaeota archaeon | reverse complement strand
CTTCTGTTGTTGTTTCTTCTGTTTTTGTAGGTTCTGTTGTTGTTTTTTCTTTTGGTTTTTCTTCTGTTTTTATTTCTTCTTTTTTCTCTTCTATCTTTACTTTTTCAGCTTTAGGTTGATTTCTTTTCACAAAATGTTTTGCTTCAATGTTTTCAAGAGCTTTATCTTTGTGATATATATTTGCTTCAACAATTGCTTTGCTCTCACCAAAAATAGTATTTATTCTTTTTATTATAACTAATGATTCATCTGTTTTAAACTCTTTTGAAATGTCTTTTCTAATACTATCTCTCGATGGTGTTGTTCCTGAGAATGTAATGTCTGCGAAAACTTCTATTCTTCCAAGCAATTTATTTTCTTCTTTTTTCTTTATATTCATTTTACCTAACCTTTATAGCATATTCTCCTTTTGTCTCAACATTCATTTCATGAGCTATCATAGATCTCTTTGTATCTAAGAATTGAACTCTACCTTGCCAATTTGTTGAGAAAGAATTCTTCTTGCAAGTAGGACAAACATTTTCGTCAACGAATATTTTACAACTTTTACACGCTTTTTTTTTCAATTCTTACACCTTATTTTTTTTCTTTTCCTCTTTTTTTCCAACCAAGTCTTCTTTTACCCAGTCTTCTTTTCCAAGTCCTTGTTGTCTCATAGTCAATCCAACTCTTGGATTAGCAATATCTTTATATGATATTTGAATTATTCTTGCAATACATTTATCATTTATTTTCAAACTTCTTTTAGTATCTTTTCCCTGTAATGATTTGTCTTTACTAAAACTTACAAAATCATTTATTGTCTGGCTTATATGTATCATTCCATCTATAGGACCTATTGTTATGAATGCACCAAAATCTGCGATATCTCGGATTTTTCCAGGCATAACCTCTTGAAGCTCTGGTTCAAAAGTTATTAAGTCAAAATTAACTTCATAGTATGGAGCACCATCTTCTGGTATTATAATTCCTTCGCCAATTTCTCCAATATCAGCAATATCAATAACTAATCCAAGATTTTTTGAAATATAGCCGCTAAATCTTTCTTTAAGCTCCTCAACAATCGCTTCTTTAAGCTCTTTATTAAAATTTTTAGGCGAAACTCTTACATGATCCTTTACTTTTACTTTGTAAAACATTTTCTTTTTTTATTCGACAATCAAATATTTTTTTTGTTTAAGTGTTATTATCTTTCCGTCTTTTTTTTTTATTCTATGTTTCAACTCTTTATCCATTGTTGCTACAAACACTTTTTTGTTTGTTTTTTCAACGATTATATCATCTACGCTTTTTTTAGAGGAACAACCAATTGTTTTTAAGCTTTTTTGTTTTATAAGGTTTTTTGCAAGTATTAATCCAAGCTTGGCTGCTTCTCTGTCTTTAATTTTTCCAAGTACTATAATTTTATTTAGTTCTTCAAAACTTTTGTTTATTAAAAATAATTTATAAGGAGCATTCATCAATCTTTTTATCTCGGTAAAGATATCAACTTTGAAGATCCCTGGTATTAACAAGAAGTTTGTGTCGATAATAACTTTTTGTTTTAGCATCATTTCTCTTCCAGTTTTTCGATTTTTGACACTGTTCTATTTAGCCGTTTTATTTCCTGTTTTACATCTAATAATAATTTTTTTAGATCTTTGGCCTCTTTCCAACGAAGAAATACTAGTAACAGGTAAATTCCAAACATTCCTCCTACAAGTGTTTTCAAAATACTCACTGCATCACTGATAGTGTTTACTAGAGGTTGTATTAGAACAGGCATAGTTTCATTAATCATATTGTTTGTTCTTTTATACAGATTTTTAAACCTTTCTATAAAAAACTTTATTAACTGTTAATCTAATTGTTCTTTTTATGAAGATTTTTGTCATAAGTCTTGGCGGTTCTTTGATAGTTCCTGATGAGATAGATGTTGTTTTCTTGAAAAAATTCAAGTCTTTAATTGAGAAATATGTTAAGAAAGGTTTTCGTTTTGTTTTGATGGCTGGAGGCGGAAAGACTGCTCGTAAATACATGTCTGCGGTTGAAAAGATTTCTAAGTTGCACACAGAAGATGTTGATTGGCTTGGTATTCATGCAACTAGGATTAATGCTCATCTTTTAAGATCTATTTTTAAAATGCACGCACATTCAAGAATCATTAGAAATCCTAAAGCAAAGTTTGATTTCAAAAAATCAATAATTGTTGCAGGTGGATGGCAACCAGGCTCAAGCTCTGATTATGATGCTGTTTTATTGGCAAAAACCTTAAATGTTAAAACAGTTCTTAATCTAAGCAATATAGAATATGCTTATGACAAGGATCCTAAAAAGTTTAAAGATGCAAAAAAGATAAAAAAGATTTCATGGGTTGATTTCAGAAAAATAGTCGGAGATAAATGGGTTCCTGGTTCAAATCTTCCATTTGATCCTATTGCGAGTAGAGAAGCTGCAAACAATGGTGTTTCTGTAATAATTGCTAATGGTAAAAATTTGAAGAATCTTGAGAATATCTTTCTAGGGAAAGATTTTAAGGGTACAATTATAGGTTAATCAATACAATAATTGATATTTATTTACAACTAATTAAAGTGCTCTTTCCAAATCAATATCAAGCTTTTCATTCATATATTCTTCTTTCAACAATTCCTGTATTAAAACCATTTGTTTACTTATTAATGGCTTTATTTCATTATTCCAGGTTGCGAAAAACTTTGGTTCAAAAATTGTAACTGAGAATTCCTTGTGAAAAATGAATCCTGATTTCCAAGAAGTTTTCTTTTCATATTTTTTCCTCAATAATTTAGTTATATTTTTGGTTAATGCATAACACTCTTTTGTAATTTTAAGTTCTTTTTGTTCCAGAAGAACTTCTTCTTGCATGGCTTTTATATCTTCATAGTGCATGTTACTTTCCTGACAGTCCTCAATATAACGACAACCATCGTGAGATTCAAATTTCTTTTTAAGTTTTTCAATTTCTTTTATGCCAATCTCATCAGATTTTTCTTTCCACTTAATTTTTTCAATCTCTCTTTTCAAAATCAATTTTTCATCAAAGAAACACATATAGAGTTTTTCAAAAAGATATTCTATTTTTTCAAGTACCTTTTCAGCATAAGGATAGGCTCTTTCAGCGGTAATTTGTGTACTGCCTGGATGTTCTTCATATCCTCCAAGTCTATAATTTCTATAACCCGAATAATTTTTAGTAACTTTCATATGTGCGTTTATAGCTGTAAGGAAAACTTCTTTATTCTCAGCCAGAATATTTAATTCTTTATCAAGATAAGTTAGTAGTTTTTTCTTTCTTTCTTGAAGAGATAATTCTTCGCGTCTTATTTTCTCTAAAAACAAGTCATATCTTTTGAGATTTTCTTTTAATAATTTTACTCCTTTTGGAAGATTTTTAAGTTCTTTTATAACCATTTTTTCACCTTTTAACTATTTTTTATTATTCTTTAATAGTGTCTTATTTATTCACTATTATTTTGTTATTATTTAAATTTTTGGATTTTAAGAATTTCGTTTAATTTTGTTAAACTTTCTCTTTTATGAATTTATCAGAATAATGCTCCACTATTGTTGATAGTGAAAGACTATATATCATAAACATTAATATTAAATCGATTATTATTTTCATGCCGACAATTTCTTTCATGGAAAGAGAGAAAACAACTGTCGCTACTGCTATTCCTTTTGGAAAGTTTAGTGTCATAAACCATTTTTCTTTTTTGTTGTAATCTTTCAAAGCTTTACTAACTGCGATTTTTCTTGATAATAATAGTATTGAGAATAAAATTATTGATTTTATGAAAAAAGAAGTTGTGAAATCTATGTTTACCAAGAATCCTACAAGTATAAAAACAAGTATTTGAAGTGAATTTGAGAGTATGGAGCTGAATTTTAGTAATTGTATTTTTTGTTTCAAGTATATACTGCCAAAGAATAATCCCATTGTTGCAACACTTAAAACTCCGTTTCCTCCTAAATTTTCAGCTAAGATGTATGATAACAAAGCAGCAATTATAATTCCTAGATGGGATAGTTTATCATCATAATAATTTTTCATTGCTTTGAATATTATTATTCCTATTAGAATTCCTGATCCTATACCTATCACTATTTGTTTTAAGAAAGGAATTAATTGTTCTATTAAACTATCAATCAATACAACTTCATCTGTTAATAACTGCATTAGAATAAATGGGATTATAACTATTATTGGTGTGTTAAAGATTGATTCTATCTCAAGAACTTTTATGATTTTTGAGGACTTTTCTTTCATTAAGGAGAATATAGCTGCAGGGTCTGTTCCAGTCATTATAACAGCAAAGATTAATGAAAGCAAAACATTCTGGAAAGTGATATTGTTGTAAAACAAGAAAACAGTCGCGGTTGTTACAATTATCGTGTTTGTTATTAAAAACCACCAGACTATCTTTGCAGAATCATCGGATAGGAGATTTAATTCTTTAAGTTTGAATCTTGATGTGCCGTCAAATATTATCATCACCAATGCAAGGATAGATATTGATATTAGGAATGTTGGTGAGAATTCAAAAACTGTTTTTTGTTGGTATTTTACAGATTTAAGAGTCATTCCAAGAATTATCAGCAATAAAACATTTGAAATTCTAAGTTTTTTAGCAAGAATAGTTGCTATAAGACCTGCTAACAGTACGATTGCGATACTTGTAAGAACTGTTAAAGCTTCCAGTATAACTCACCTCTGATAGAATTATTTTCTTTTAAGTTTATTAAAGTTTCGAAACTTTTGAGGGTGTTTTTTTATTATTTGATTATTATTACTAATATTTTTTTTTATTTGATATTATCATTAGGAATATTATTATTTGATTATTTTTTGGCAGTTAGTTTTTCTCCATAAGGTTTTTTTTGATAGTGGTTTTTGGCATGTTCAACTATTAATGCGTGATATTCTTGATATGTTTTAAAGTCTTTTTCTATGTTTTTTTCAAACATTTCTTTTAGTTTGTTGTAATTGGCGGTTTCATCTATTAATCCGTTGTGTGTTAATATTCTTTTTGTATATGCATCTATGACAAATTCTGGTTGTTTGTAGGCATACAATAATATTGAATCTGCTGTTTCTGGACCTATACCTTTTACTGCTAATAGTTCTTTTCTTGAAGGGGTTTTTCCCCTTAATTGATTGTAGAACTCCGCTATCCTGATAAGATATTCTGTTTTTTGATTGAAGTAGCCTGTCGGCTTTATCGCTTCTTTTAGTATTTCTTTGTCTAGTTTAAGAATTTGTTCTGCATCAATACATTTTAATTTTCTAAGATTTTTCAGTGCTTTCTCGACTTGAAGCCATGATGTGTTCTGTGTTAATATAGCTCCAATTATTATCTCAAATTGTTCTCGGGTGTTTTTTGGAAAATCGTAGTTTCCTTTGTGATACTTCCCATTAATTGGCCACCAGCCTTGTGCTCCGTACTCTTTGTAGAGTTTAGAATAAATATTTTTTAGTTTTAGTGTCATTAATATTTTTAGAAGGGAGGATGTATTTATCTTTTTTTTGATTTTAAATATCTCGTTCTGTGCAGGTGGTTTTTATTGTCGCACTGGAATTTTTTTGTTTGGTTGTTGTTTTCTTTTTATGTGCTTTTAGAATTTGATCTAATGAATTTGTAAGGTAGCTGACTTTTTCTGTGAAGGTTTCGTCTATTGATTCTTCGTCATCATAGTTCTGAACTATATCTTCTCCGAAATAATGTTTGTTGTTTTGGTTGTTTTTTGAGCAGGTGTATGTTACCTTGTAGAAATCCACTACTCCTGTTGTTGATATTGTGTTCAGGTTGACTTTTATGGTGTTGTTGAAATCTTTTCTTAGTTCATGATAGGTATTGGTTATGAATTCGTCTAAAGAATTGCTTGTTTCGTATGTTTTAGCAGACATATTATTTTGTTGTTCTTTCTAATATTTAAATCTTTCGTTTTTAATCACTAGTTAGTGGTGATTATTTTAGAACCGCGTTAACAAAACCTTCTTGGCTAGGTCTGTTAGTGATTTTTGCCTTGCCTTTTGATGTATCTATTATGGCTCCTTTTGTAAGAATATTTCTTCTTACGAAATGGGCATTTGCAGGGTTTTCAAGAATTGTTTTTAAATCGGTGGTGGTTGCTTTCTTAGTTTTTTTATTAAACAGATTTACTTTATTTATTTTTAAAAGCCTTATTTTTTTATTGCCTCCTATAGTTCTTATAGTTCTTGTTTTTTTGTCACCGACAACAGTCATTGAAGGCAATCTGCCTATTCTGGCATTTCTTTTGTAGCTTTTAGCTTTATATCTGCCACCTGTTGGCTTTCTCTTTGACTTGTCTTGAAATATTGCCATGGTTCTGTGGAAAAATAGGTGGTTTAAAAAAGTTTTGAATTTTCTTTCTGACTTTTGATTTCTCAATTCTACAAAAACTTTTATAAATGAGTTCTTTTTTTTGTTTTTGTAAACAAGGATGAGTTGGTTTGCACTTGCTCAGGCTGGATAAGGGCTTATTCTTATCGTTAAATAATATGGAGTTGAAATAAAATGGCTAGAATGCATTCAAGGAAGAGAGGTGTTTCTCGCAGTACAAAACCTGTCAAGAAATCTGTTCCTTCATGGGTTAAATACAAACCAAAGGAAGTTGAAATGTTGATTGTTAAGTATTCTAAAGAAGGGATGTCTCCCTCTAAGATAGGGTTAAGATTAAGGGATGCTTATGGAATTCCTGATGTTAAGATATTGACAAAAAAGTCTATAACTCAGATTTTAAAAGAAAAAAATTTGTTGTCTGAGCTACCAGAAGATTTGTTGGCTTTGATAAAAAAATTCATCTTTGTAAAAAAACACTTGGATGTTAATAATAAAGATTTTACTGCTAAGAGAGGTTTGCAATTGGCACTTGCAAAAATAAATCGTTTAGCAAAGTATTACAAGGTTTCTGGAAGACTCTCTTCTGATTGGAAGTTTGATCGAAAAAAAGCCAGTTTTTACATAGACTAAGAGGTTGTTACTTCTTAGTGGTTAAAAATAGAAACCTTTAAATAAGATTTGAAACTATAAAATATTATGAAGAAAAATTTCTTGATATTTGTAACAATAGTTAGTATGTTCTTAGCAGGAGGAATTGTGGGTGCAAATACTTCTCTGTTTCAAAACAAAGACATACCAACAAGTTATGTTGTAAAAGAAAAAGCTTCAGAAATAGCTAATTCAATAAACTTTTTTGCAGAAAGTAGCGTTGAAAAACCCTCTCCTGGAGATTGGCTTAATACAAGACAAATAGAAGTATGGAGTGATAGAGTAATTCTTGATATACAAAACGCTGAATGGGCATCTTTTTCAAATACTAATTCAATGGATCCGGTGATAGATGAATATGCAAATGCTATAGAGGTAATTCCTGAAAAAGAATCAGATATACAGATAGGAGACATAGTTGTTTACGACTCAGAATACTCTAACGACTTAATAATTCATAGGATAATATATCAAGGCAGGGATGAGCAAGGAATATACTACATTCTAAAAGGAGACAACAACCCCAAATCAGACCCTGGCAGAATAAGATTTAGTCAAATAAAAAGAGTTTTAGTAGCAATAATATATTAGTTTTAAGTTTTTCTTTTGGCAAACTTTATATATGTAATATTGATTTTCTAAATTCATGAATTCTAAAGTAATAGAAAAATTCAAGTTATCAGGAAAGATTGCAGCAACTGCACTTCAGCATGGAGCAAAGATGATAAAACCAAGTGTTAAGCTCGTAGATGTTTGTGATGCAGTAGAGTCAAAAATTAAAGAGATGGGAGGAGATATGGCATTCCCTGCTCAAACCTCAATAAATGAAGTTGCAGCTCATTATTGTCCTGAAGAAGATGATGAGACAACTTACAAGGAAGGAGATGTAGTGAAGCTTGATTGCGGAGTACATATTGATGGTTATGTGTCGGACAATGCAACAACTGTTGATTTGGGCAATAATAAGGAATTGGTTAAAGCTTCAAGAGATGCAGTAAATGCTGCAATTAAAATTATTAAGCCAGGAGTTAAGCTTTCAGAGATAGGAAGAACAATACAGAAAGCAATAGAAAATCTAGGATTTTCACCTATAAAAAACCTTTCAGGACACGGAATAGGCAGATTCATAATTCATAGTTCTCCGTCAATACCAAACTTTGATAATGGAAATAATCATGCATTGGAAGAAGGTCAATCAATAGCCATAGAACCATTTGCTAGTACTGGAGCAGGCATGATATATGAAGGTAGTAACCCCACAGTTTTTATGATTGTAGCCAAAAAACCTGTCAGAAGTTTGTTTGCAAGACAAATACTTCAAGATTTGCAACAATATAATGGATTGCCTTTCACAACTAGATGGTTGTCGAGAAAACATGGAATAGGGAAAACAAAGCTAGCAATAAGAGAACTTTTGAAAGCAGGAATTATAAGGGGTTATCCTAAATTGCCAGATGTTAAAAAAGGGTTTGTTAGCCAAGCAGAACATTCAGTACTAGTGTTTGACAGGCCAATTGTTATAACAAAGTTGGAATGACGTCAGGGTTCTTTTATTATTTTATTCCAGACCCGTCAGTTGTTTTAAAAGAAATCTCATAGCCACAATTCTCACAAGTCTTTATCTTGTAATGAGAATGTATGTTGTGGTTGTCAAATATTGATGTGAAATGATTGTCGTGCTTTTTCTCACAACAACCAACAACAACAAATAACCAATATAACCAGATATATAATCATAACCATACTCAACAATCAACATGAAAAAAGGAAATAACAAAATACTCAACAACAAAGCACCAAAAGAACCAATAACTGTTAATTTAAGAGCAATATAACCATGACCAGCCAACAGATAACGATGACCAGGCAAAACACCCAAAACCTGATCTGAATCCGGAGCACCAAAATAAATGCTTGGAATAGAATCAAGAAAAGAATGAGTAACAGACATCGAAATAATAAAGCAAGCAAGAGAAACAAGTGTAAAATAATAGCTCAAAAACGGAGATGCAGAAAGAACTAATAACGAAACAAGGTTTATGTGAATGCCAGGCGTTAAGCCAGTTATAACACCTACAAATATCCCCAGAATCATTGCAACAAGGATTTCAATAAACATAAACGTTTAAAGATTTGAACCTTAATAAGTTTGACGACGCTGGAACCGAAAGATTTTCGATTTTTTATTGAAAAAAACTTTATAAGAAAAAGAAAACCAATAAACAAAATAGACATCTTCATCGCAGGAATTTGTTTTAATAACAATTTGGAATTAATTAGTTGAGACAAAGATTTTTTTGAAGATTCCAAAATTAAAAGAAACAGTTATATAAATAATTCATAACTCATTCGCCAAGAATATTAACGATGCATTTCCTTATACTTTTATTATTCCGAGGACAAGGACCATCATATTCTGCAAAAAAAATGTTCTGCCACTTACCAAGCTCTAGCAAACCATCTTTCAAAGAAATCGTTTCACTGTTCTTAGAGTATAAAGCAGATTTTATATGACTGTGAGCATTTAAAGGCTCATCCTCAGGACAATTCCTCTCTGTAATATCATCATGCATATAACCATTGTGCTTTGGAGCAACATTATTCAAGTAATATTCAATATCTTTATGAAGCCTTTCCTCATTTTCATTAACAATAACACCTGTTGTTGTGTGTTTTGACTGTACTAACACTTGGCCATTTTTTATATTTGACTCTTCAACTGCTTCGTTCACATAATCAGTTATATTAACAAATTCAGTGTGATAATTAGTTTTCAACCCCAACACTTTATGATAAAAAGACATTTTAAACACACAGAACAACTAACTATAATAAAAAGTTAATCATTATAATTTATATACTATATATTCCACTTTAGAAAAACTTATTAATCGTTTGCTTTCTTGTTCTTTCATGAGCGATAACGAATACACTGTTCTTGACATCGAAACAACTGGGCTTTCTAAGTACACAAATAAAATCACAGAGATAGCAGCGATAAAACTCAAAGGAAAAAAGGTTGTTGGAGAATATCAAACATTAATAAATCCTAAAACACCTATTCCTTCTTTCATAACAAAACTAACAGGAATAAATGATGAAATGGTGAAAGACTCACCAATTATCCAAGAAGCTTTGCCTGATTTCTTGAAATTCCTTGGAGACAGCACTTTGGTTGCGCATAACGCAACTTTCGATCATGGTTTTATTTCCTATAATGCCAAGAAACACTTAAAAAATAACATGAAAAACAACAGACTTTGCACTAGAAAACTTGCTAATCGTTTATTACCAAACCTACCGAGAAAAAGATTAGAAGACTTATGCAAGTTATTTAACATAAAAAACGAACAAGCACACAGAGCCATGGGAGATACAAAAGCAACAGTTAAGATTTTCAAAAAATTCTGGACAATGATGCGATTAGCAAACATAAAAACCCATGAAGAAATCCTGAAATTTGAGAAAACTCCTCCTTCTAAAATAGTTCTTAAAACAAAATAATACGAAGAATTTCTATTTCAAACAAACTCTTTCAATATCTCAACATGCTTACCATTGACTTTTCTC
Source organism: Candidatus Woesearchaeota archaeon (assembly GCA_002686295.1). GTDB lineage: Archaea > Nanobdellota > Nanobdellia > Woesearchaeales. The sequence continues at coordinate 7,095 of NZBB01000048.1, read as the reverse complement.
GAACCATTCTCAATTGCGTATCTGCAAACATCTTCACAGTTCTGCAAGAAAGTTCTTGGATTAGGATTAATTTTATGAATTCTTTTTATCATTGCATTGCTTATGAACTTAGGATTATTCATTCTTCGCCTAATAATCCTGACTGCCTGCAAGGGTTTTAAATTTGCTAATCTAAAATCATTATTCTCAGACAACAATTTAAGTTCATTATTAAGCTTCAAATCACTTTTGCTTTTGGCTACAAACACCAACGATTTCAGATAACCATTGTTAAGGTAGAATAATATTTTTTTCTGTTCTTTTATGTTCAAACCATTTATCTCGTCCAATAACAGAATAATATTTTTTGATTTTAACTTAAATAGCCTGCTAAACCATGTACGACCATAAAGCAATTCATCGATTCTTAAGCTTGATTCTTTTCTGTTGCAACTATAATAAATAACTTTTCTCTTACCCATAAATCGTTTTATAACACTTGCAAGCAAAGTCGTTTTGCCAGAGCCATAATCACCTGTTATAGTGCATAAAGCTCCTTCTACCACAAGATTATTAAGTTTGTCTATCAAACCACCTACATCCACCAATTCATTCTTAAAAGGACTTATCTTCAAAGGATTTTTTCTAAAACCAAGTTCTTCATACCACATTTTATAAGTTCTCCCCACAATCAGGACATTCTTCATCTTCTTCTAAAACTAAACAGCCACAATGCAAACAAAAAGTATCACATACAGGGCAACGCCAATAATCATTAATTAACGCTAATTCTTTCTCACATTTATGACAGTTATCAGCTGAGAAACTTTGGCGATAAACATGACCTGATAATATTAAGTTTAGTTCATTCTCTGATATGCTTTCAAGCTCATTATCTATCAAATGCTTCAATACTTTCTCACAATTGTTTAAATGCAGTTTTAAATCATTATTTGAAAACCCAAATATCCTCAATATAATCCTGTCTGAAAAAGGATTGCTTTTCCCTAAACGTTTTTTAGTTATGATAATCGCGTCTTTTGCAGTTGCATTTCTAAGCTTTACAATCCTTCGCCCTATTCTGTGTTTCAAGCTTTCACTGAAAGGCACATCCTCTGCAAACTCTGCTGTGAAAAGAACCCCTCTAACATTTTTTTTATCATAAAAATATTTTATTCTCTCAAGATTATCAAATGTTAAATGCTGAGCATTATCAACTATCAACATAGGTCTGCTAAATCGTTTTCTGATTAATTTCTCAATATTATTATTCTTGCTTATCCGTCCTGCATCAAGGTATAAACAGTTCATTCTCTCTGTAAGCTCTTTTGCAATAATTGTTTTTCCACTGCTTTCAGGTCCTTCCAATAAAACTATGTTTTCAGCCTTAAGAGAGCGTTCTATCCATCTGGTTTCATGCTTGTACTTAACCAAAAAAGAGTCTGAAAAAAAAGGATTTGGCTCTAAAGGGTTCTGTTCAAATCCAAAATCATTATACCAGTTCATTTCCAGCACTCCAACTATTGCCCACCCCTTTTTCTAAGAAAACCTATAGAAAATAACTTTATGATTTAAATGTTTTCAATATTTTTTTAAATCAAAGCCAATTTAAAGATTTTCATGGCAGACTATTCTGAGAAAATAACTGAGTTGGAAAACCTTATAAAAAACTCCAAGTACAATAAAAGAACACAGCACGCCATCGGACTGTATAAAGCACAACTTGCCCGTTTAAAAGAAAAACAGGTTTCCAGAGGCAAAAGTTCTGGTCCAAAAGAAGGTTACTCAGTTAGAAAAACTGGAGATGCAACAGTTCTAATACTAGGATTTCCATCTGTTGGAAAAAGCACTCTACTTAATAAGATAACAAATCAAGAGTCAGAAGTCGGAAGTTATGAATTCACAACTCTCAGTGTTATTCCCGGACTACTAAAATATAAACATTCTAAAATTCAGATTCTTGACGTGCCAGGAATAGTTAAAGGAGCAGCCACAGGCAGAGGAAGAGGAAAAGAAATATTATCTGTTCTAAGAAATGCAGACCTTGTTTTAATATTGGTTGAAGCACTTCATACAAAACAACACAATGTTATACTGAAAGAAGTTTATGATGCAAATATTCGTTTGAATCAACAAAGACCTGATGTAAGAATTAAAAAAACTGCTAGGAATGGCATAAAAATTGCATCAACAGTAAAACTTGAGTTAAGCAAAGAAACAATGAAAACAGTTTTCAAAGAATTCAAAATTAGTAATGCAGATGTTATAATAAGAGATAAAATAAACATAGATAAACTGATTGACTGTATAGAAGACAATAAAAAATATGTGAAAGCAATAACAATAATAAGCAAAGCAGATTCAGTAACAGAAAAAAAATTAAAACCATTAATGAAAAGAATAAAAGCAGACATCGCAATATCTGCAACTGAGAATAAAGGAATGGAAGAACTGAAAGAATTGATATTCAAAAAACTCAACTTCATAAGAATCTACCTGAAAGAGCCTGGAAAAGAAGCAGATATTAAAGAACCATTAATAATCACAAAAGATTCTACTGTAAGAGATATTTGCGAAAAACTTCATAAAGACTTTGTGCGATTATTCAAGTTCTGTCGCATAACAGGCCCATCAGCAAAGTTTCCAGGACAAAAACTATCATCAAAACACAAGTTAAAAGACGAAGACATACTGGAACTACACTTTGACTAAAAAAAACACCATTCAATAGTAATTGATAAATTTTATATACTTTCTTAACTATCAGTACTCATATAATGGATTTTAATTACAGCTCACTATATTCATTTTACGCAGATTTATCAATCGAAGAAAGATCTGCTTGGGTAGCAATAGTTTTTGGCTCAATATTACTAATAATAGGTCTTTTCATGCTTTTTTTATAGAAAAGCTTATATAGTATTACATTAACAAAATATATTAGGGGTAAAGGTGATTTTTTATGGGACAACAAGAAGTTTATGATTTTTTATGCAAACACAAGACTAAATGGTACACATCTAGAGAAATTTCTGAAAAGCTTGGCGTGTCAATTGGATCTGTAACTATGTCTCTCAAGAAACTTAGAAAAACCAACATCATAAAATACAAAAATACAGGTAAAAGAAACACTTATGAATATCGTGTTTAGAAGTTTTCTTGCGTAAATTATAAATATACCTATAATAATATCTATCTCTAATGACAAAGATAAGAATAACTTTTCCTGACGGTTCAAGCAAGAATTTCAAAAAGGGAATTACAGGACTTGAAATCGTTAAGAGCATAGGTTCTGGACTTGCAAAATCAGCTGTAGCAGCAAGTGTAAATGACGGACTTATAGACTTAAACAAGAAAATAAATAGCGATTCAAAGATTGAAATATTAACATTTGATACCCATGGAGGAAAAGAAGTTTTTCACCATTCAACAGCTCATTTGATGGCTCAGGCAGTTCTAAGATTATTTCCAAAAGCAAAACTAACAATAGGACCAACTATTGAAGGAGGATTCTACTATGACATAGATATAAAACCTCTTAAACCAAAGGATTTAGAGAAAATAGAGCAAGAAATGAAAAAAATTGTTGAAGAAAACCTTGCTGTGAAAAGAGTTGATATAACAAGAAAAAAAGCGATTCAGTTGTTTAAAAAAAACAAGTATAAGACAGAGATGATTGAAGATATGCCAAAAAATGAAAAAATATCTTACTATGAACAGGGAGAATTCAAAGACTTATGCAAAGGACCACATATTCCTAATACAGGAATGATTAAAGCATTCAAACTTACAAAAGTATCATCTGCTTATTGGAGAGGAAACTCAAAAAATAAATCATTGCAAAGAATCTATGGAGTTAGCTTTCTTGAAAAAAAACAATTAAAAAAATATCTTAGATTGCAAATAGAAGCTGAAAAACGTGACCATAGAAAGATTGGAAAGGAACTCGAGTGGTTTACTTTCCATGAACAAAGTCCTGGAAGTGCTTTCTTTCACAACAAAGGAACAATCATCTATAATGAATTAATTAGTTTTCTTAGAGAAGAATACAAGAAAAGAGGGTATCAAGAAGTTATAACTCCACTAATTTATGATAAATCTTTATGGGAAACTTCCGGTCACTGGGAACATTTCAAAGAAGACATGTTCACATTAACCGTTGATGGAAGAGAATTCGCCTTAAAACCAATGAATTGCCCTTCGCACTGCCTAATGTATCTTAACAGCACAAAAAGCTATAGAGACCTACCATTTAGAATGACCGATTTTGCACCTCTTCACAGAAACGAATTGAAAGGTGTACTTGCAGGACTTACAAGGGTAAGAAAGTTTTGTCAAGATGATGCACACATATTTTGTGAGCCAGACCAACTAGAAGAAGAAATGAGCAGACTTCTTGACTTTACAAATTACATATACAAAGATGTTTTCAAAATGGATTATCATCTGGAACTTAGCACAAGACCTGAGAAAGCAATGGGCTCAAAAACTATTTGGCGCAAAGCAGAGAAAGCACTTGAATCAGCCCTAAAAAAAAATGGGTTGAAATACAAGATAAACCCAGGAGATGGTGCATTTTACGGACCAAAGATTGACCTGCATATAAAAGACAGCATTGGAAGAAACTGGCAATGTGCAACAATCCAACTAGATTTTAACTTGCCTGAAAGATTTAAACTAAAATATGAAGGCAAAGATGGAAAGAAACACCAACCAATAATGATTCACAGAGCTTTATTTGGATCAATAGACAGATTCATGGGTGTAATGATAGAACATTTTGCAGGCAAACTGCCTCTTTGGCTAAGTCCGGAACAAGTAAGAATCTTAACAGTTGCAGAAAGATTCAAAGGATATGCTCATAAATCAGCTGAAAAAATTAGAGTCGCTGGAATAAGAGTAGGTGTTGATGACAGAGCAGAATCTATTGGTAAAAAAGTCAGAGAAGCACAAGTAGAGAAAATTAATTATATATTAGTTGTTGGAGAAAAAGAATTAAAGAACAAGAGTGTTGCAGTGAGAACCTTTGACAATAAATTTCATGGAGAAAAAAAGATTTCTTTATTTATCAAACAGTTAATTACAGAAGTGAAAGAAAAAACTATTTAGTTATTTTTTCTTTTTCTTCTCAAAAGCTTCATCATAAGCTTCATCATCATCTTCATCTTTTTTCTTTTTCTTCTCTTCTGGATCAGAATCATATCCTGCCATGAAAGCTTCTTCTTGAGGACTTATCTCATCATCTTCAACTAATTCCTCTCTGCCTTCATCATTATAAACTGATTCAAATTCATCAGAGTGTTCATCTTGTGACATGATAAGGAGAACTGATATATCTGTTTTAAATAGTTTTCGTTTTTTAAAGAAATTTTGCAACTTTTGAATTAAAAACAAAATTTATATATTAAGAGTAAAACCTTGGACTCAAGCGATAACAATGCACATAATAACAGAGTCAGAGTTAGAAGAGATATGCGGTTGTTGTTTTTATGACTTTAAGGAATAATAAGAAGTTGTGGGCTTTGCTTGTTTTTTTGTTGTCTGGGGTTCTTGGATTAATTGTTTTGAACATCCCTGGTTTTGAAAATCCTTTGTTTCCTATGCTTTCTGGTTTGTTTGGTATTTCCACTTTAATTTATAGCATTAATTCGAATGAATCTTTACCTGTTCAGAAAATTAATCATGAATTGAAATTATCTAAAAAGCTGGTTTTGAAAGCTTTATTTTCCGGTCAGTTCTCTGGTTTTTTAACTGCTGTTTTGCCTGGTGTTGGTGCTGCTATTGCTGCTATTTTGTCGTTGCAGATTACCAGAAATCTTGGTGATAAGGGTTTCTTGATTTTATCTGGGTCTATTAATACTGTGAACTTCATTCTTTCAATGGTTACATTATATATTCTAAACAAGGCCAGAAATGGTGCAGTTATAGTTGTGCAGATGCTTGTTGAAGGAATAACTTTAAGCAATGTTTTGGTGTTTCTTTCAGTTACTTTAGTTGCTGGCTCTGTATCTGTTTTTTTGGCTTTGAGAATAGCAAAGATTTTTTCTAGGATAATAAGTTTGGTTAATTATAGGTTGTTGGTTGTTGGCATAATTTTTTTTATTATTGTTCTGGTGATTTTTTTATCTGGGTTGCTTGGTTTACTTGTTTTGTTTGTTTCAACTGCTGTTGGTTTGATTCCTGCGGTTGTTAAGGTTTCTAGGACTCAGGCGATGGGTTGTATAATGTTGCCTGTCATGATTTACTTCATCATGTAAATTGTCCCTCATAAGTAGTTAAAAAACAAAACATTTATATATTAGTTTATGCATGCTAGTTAATAAAGAGGTGAACTCAAATGGAAAAAACTCAAAATAAACTCTTGAAAAATATAAAAAATGGATTAAAAGTCTTTGGAGCAACAACACTTTGTGCATTAACAATGAATTGTGCAAGCACAAAATCATTGATGCTTGATCAGAAAAGTATGATAAACTTCTATAGTGAAACAGGGCATAATCATCCTTCCAAATACGCAGAAATAATTATTGAAGAATCAGGAATAGAATGTCAAGAACCAATAGTGGTTTATGGAAAAGATGAACAAAATGAAAATGTAACTTTTATGAACACTTTTTATGCTGATGGAAGTTCAGACCAAGCAAAATTCGAAAAATTATTGAATGGTGGTTCAAAAGTTTCTTCAAAATCGGATTTGAATTCTGATCATGAATATACTGGTCTTTGCAATAAAATAAAGGATATGGATATAGCAGGTGATGGATTCATAGTTGATGAGGTATCTAAACAAAAACTAATGTCTATAGCTGCAAGAGAGAACAAACAACTAAAAGAAAACATAGATATTAAAGTTTCAGAAACAGATAACCCAAAAACAACTGTTATAACAACTTTATATACAGGCAATATTTATGGTGGTCTTAGTGGGTTTGAAAAATCTTTCTTAAACAATATATGCAAAAAAATCGACTCTGACAGCAATATGATATTAACTTCTTTTGAATGTGATAAATATAATATTAATAAGTATAAACAAAGAAAGTTTTAATTAAAGTTTTAATTTTTGAACAGTGTTTAAACTATTGTCTGTTAAAACTGTTAATAGAATAATTGACG
>NZBB01000047.1 GCA_002686295.1 Candidatus Woesearchaeota archaeon | reverse complement strand
AGATTTGAAAAAAACCATTGATTCCTTAAATTCAGGTTCAATTGATATCAAAAGCTTTAAATAGAGACCGAGGTTCTTTAGAAAAATGAAATTAAGTGAATTACAGCCACGACAAAAAGATGTTGAAGTAGTTGTAGAAGTTGTAGAACTAGGAGATGTTAGAGAGTTTCAAAAATTCGGTACTCCAGGAAGAGTTGCTAATGCAACTATTAAAGATGATTCTGGAGAAATGGCTTTAACTCTTTGGAATGAACAAATAGATCTTGTCAAAGCAGGCGATAAGCTTGAAATAAAAAATGCTTATGTGAATGAATGGCAAGGCAAGATGCAACTAACAACTGGAAGAAACGGCACAATCGAGAAGATTGAATAAAACTATCCTTGGGGATGTAGCTCAGACTGGGACTGCAATATAGTAATAGTAGTTTATATGTGGCAGGAAAGAGCACTAGACTGAAGATCTAGTTGTCCTGGGTTCAAATCCCAGCATCCCCATATTTTTTCTAAACTAAACTTTGAGTGACAGAACCTAGTATTGATCCGGCTATAATATTGAAGAGCATAATTACAACAAATGAGATTATAGAATAAGTTATTGATGCTCTTATCAAGTTTCTTCCTATTAAGAATCGTTCATTTAGTTTATCAACTCCATTTTGTATACCATTTATTAAAATTGTTAAAATAAAAACTATTTGAACAACGTATAAACCCACAATTGCCTGGAAAAAAAATGTTGGCACACCAGTTCCAAACATAGACATAATGCCTGCTCCTCCAACACCTTCTGTTTGTGATGCTAAATCTCCAAGTCTTTCTCCTAAACTTCCGAGAATAGCTGTTATCATACTGGTTATTCCTATTACTATTCCTGAAATTGCGGGTGTTAAGAATGAAATTTGTGATTTCATACTGCTAATAACATCTGCCATCAAATCTTTTAATCTTTCGTCTACTCTGTGCATCTCTTTTATGTAATTTGAAACATTAATAAGTGCGTTGCTAGCAACTATTGGTCCTTTCTTGCTACTCTCTACTAAAACTTTCATAGAACTCTCAATTATCGGTGATGGAAAATAATTTATGACTCCTTTTTCAGAATCAAAGATTGCTTGTTCAACGCTAAACCCTAGCTTTGTAATGTTGTTGCTTACAGCGTCAAAAAACTTTCCAGAAATAGTTCCTTCCATGACATCAGAAACTTTGCTGAAAGCTAATTCTGCAGGTAATCCGTCACCAAGTCTATTTCCCAACTGAAACATAGCAGAGGAGAATTCTTGCTCTAATTTATGAGCTTTTTCACGAATTTTTATAACGTTTTTAGAACGAAGCTTAAAATACATTCCTATGCTAAAGCCAATTCCTAAAGGAATTGCAAGACTGAGTAATGTTGCTCCCAATCCATAAGGACCCATGATTTTGCCTGTTGGTGAACCTTCAATTATCTCAGGTCTGTATCCTAACAAGTAAAACTTTGCATTTGAATGTGTCAAAGAATTCATACAAAGAGTTTTTTCACCTATGCTACAATCAAATTCAGGCATAACTATGTGTATTAATAATGGAGAAAATCCAATTAATAAAAAAACTACTAATATTATTATTGATACAAATATTGGATGAATCTTTATTTCAAAACCACCAAGATTTATCAATATATTCTTATACTTTTTCAACTCTTTACTATTTTCTGATATATCTGATTCGCCATAACCTGTAGGTCTGCTTGAAAGAATTCTTTTTCCAAGATAAAAAACTCCGATAGGTAAAATAACATTATAAAATGTAAATAAGTGAAACCATTTTACTTCTGGCATAAAACTAACAACTAAAGGCAGAATAACTAATCCCAGAATTGGTAGAATTATGCCCATCATGTGGAGTGTTGTAATAGGTGATTTTAGGTTTTGAGCATAATGAAGCATTTTCTCATAAGTTTCTTCGAGCATTAATTTCAAGGATTTATCTAATGCATCAATCCTCCTTGATTCAGAAGGTTCGTATAGAGATGATTCAATTAAGTGTATGCTTTCAATAAACTCCATGTTCCATTTGCGCCATGTTTGTAAATAGTTGTCAAGAGATTCCTTTATAGAATGAAATTTTTCAGTCTCTATATTCCAAATAATTTTTTTAAGATCTATTGAAAGAGGTGGACTTAAATGTTCTGCTGCAAAATCAATTCCCAACTCTAAGTTAGATGTATGTCTCATATAAGTTACTATGTAAAAAATACATAGAACCATTTGATTGCTTGATTTCATACGCCAATTATTGGCTAAGAAAAAAGGAAGATTGCCAAGCGGAATCATTAAACCTATACCAACTAATATCAATATTATTATCAGAAAAAAACTTGGTTCGCTAGCAAACAAGAAAGGAATTAGAAAACCAATTATTAATCCTGTCAAGAGAAAAAACATGAAAACAGTTATTGGAAAACTAGCAGCACCAGTTGGTGTGATATTAAGATGACATATATCTATAGATTCTTGATATTCAGGAATCTTTTTTTTGTCAGGCTTAATTTTAAATATTTTCTCAGAGAAATTGCATGCTTTTTCATAAAATGATAAATGTTTAGGAATATATTCTTTTTTGAATGTTTCATAATCTCTAGTATTTATTGGATTAAGATTATCATCTCTTAAACCTGATCTGATCCTTGCTTTATATTTATCTTTAAATTCATCCAAGTCGTTCATTTTTTATATTGTGTTTTCGAACCTCTTTTTTTAACCATTCATTCCACTCGAAAAAAATCTTTTTAGAATCAAGTTCTCCTGTTTTGTCTTTTACATGATCGCTGATTTTGTGAAACTCATCATTACATTTAATAACAAATGGTGCTTCTAATAATTCATTATTTTTTTTTTTTTCAGAAATTTTAACAATTGTTTCTTTAATTTTTGTTCTCAATAAAATATTATCCCATACAGCATCCCAATCACCTGCCCATTCCTTTACGTTTCCAGCTATTGCTTTTAGAATATCTGATTCGCCGTTTATAAGCTCATCTGTTGGTTCAAGCTGATCAGTTTTTGAGTTATATTTTAATAAATCAACAAAACCACCCTCTAACATAGGATCGTCTTCCCATTGTTTTCTTATTTCTGTTATTTGAGTTACTCGTCTCCATCTATGCATGCCGTCAGCACTTTTTACAGGGTTTGCAACAACTATTATATCTGTTGCTTTAAAGCTGGTTCTTGGAACTTCTAAATCATTAACAACTCTGTCAAAAACACCATAAGGACTATCTCCATGTATTGTTCCTGCAACAACATTTGCTAAGGCGCCAACTCTCATTGCTTCATATAGTGCTCTGGCTTCGGTGCTTCTAACTTCTCCAACTATGAGTGATGAGTCTCCAAGTCTTAGAGTTGTTCTTATACCCTCATCTGCAGGAACTTCTGTTCCCCCTTTTGTTAATGCAGATGCAACTTTCATAGGTTGAATATTGTATCCGAGTTTTCTGAGAGAATTTGTTGGAAGCTCTAAGGTGTCTTCAATTGTTATTATCCTGTATTTTCTCATGATTTCAACCATTAAAGAGCCCAATAGAGAAGTTTTTCCGGCACTTCTTGTTCCTGCAATAAGCATTGTTCTACTTCCGTCAATTAGAAAACTTAATACACCTGCAGCCATAGGACTAAGCATACCTGTTTTTATAAATAATGGTAGAGTCCATGGTTTATCTCTGTGCCTTCTAAAAGCATAAGCAGTTCCAGAAGGATTAAGTGGCGGGCCAATAACTCCAACTCTTGCATTTGCAACTCTTGGAATCTCTATCTCCGTATCTAGAATAGGATTTGCTTCATCTAATGGTCTGCCAGATATTAACCTTAGTTTCGTAGCCCAAGATTCGCCGTCATTTATTGTTGGCAAAATATTTGTTTTGCAATCGCTAAAATCTTGATGAACTATGAACATTGGTATTTGGCCCATTGGACTGTTGATGGTTATATCCTGAACTTTCTCATCATTCAATAGTACTTCAATTAATCCAAAACCAACAGTATACCGTATTAGTATATGAGTTAATTCATCAACTTCTTTTAAGCTTAGTTTGAGGTTTCTATAATTTGCTAGTTCTTCAATTAAGTCATGACCAACATTGTAGAATACCTCTCTCATTCTTTCAGGATCTACAAAGTCTTGTTTTTCAGGCTTATGCTCTGTCATGATGTTTCTTGCAAGATCCAATATTTCATATTTGTCTTCGTCGAGTTTAAATTCAGGAGGTGTTATATGATAAAGATATTGAATTGTATCTGGTAATTCAAAAATAATTATTTCAGAATCTCCGACATTGTAATTATCAAGTTCAACAGCTCCTTTTGGGTAAGTGGCCATTAATCTTGTAAACATAAAATCTGGCTTTATAGTAGGTCCAAAAACCTTTCTGTAAATATCTCTTGAACCTATTTTATGTCCCGGAGTGAATGGTTTAAGAACGGTTATTAATTTAGTATTTTCAAGTAATTTAAGCAAATATTCTAGTAGTTGCAAATATTTTTTATGGGCTGAAACGCTTTTTTTGTCAACACTCTTGTCAAGCAAGATGTTTTCTTTTCTAAGAAGTCTTTTTATTGTGACATAACACCCAATTGGATCTTTCTTTAATAGATTAAAAATAGTGTTTCTTATAATGTTATATTTGGATGATTGCATACCTCCTTCATCGTATTGTTTAAATGTATCGTAGCTGAACAAGCCCTTATTCTTTACAAGCTCATTATACAAGTGGGCGATTTCTGTAAGCATAGATGTCTGCGGATAATCATATTCATAAGATCTTTTTTGTGAGAACACGATTTTTGTAGTTCCAGGATTCTCTATGAGGAACTCTGCGGTCTTTGCCATATAAATTTCGTCATCTTCTATAGATGGAGCTCTAGTGACTTTTTCACAATTTATGCTCAATACCTTATCTTCGCCTTGTCTCAAAGTCTCATAAGAGAATGCTTCTTCTGTCAATATTATACCTCATGCCGAAAAATTTATATTATTTGCTTAGTATCCTGAATTATATAAACTTTTTTATAATATGGCAGAGAATTTCTTAACCGAACAAAAGAATGAAAAGAAAAGAGAGACTCCCTTTGAAACAGTTTCTAAGAATGTTACCAGTGTAGGTTCGAGATTAAGAGTTGTGGAAGAAAGATACTCCAATATTAGGAAGAAAATTCAGATGACTGATGAAAGTTTGTTGGATTTTGAAAAAGATATTAGAACTGAGTTAAAAGCTCTGAATCAAGAGTTTTTAGAGTTAAAAAGAATTGTTAGCGAGATAAATGATAATCTTTCGTTGATGTCTTCTGAATTAAAGAAATCAGTTAAGCAGACAGATTTAAAGGTTGTAGAGAAATATGTTGATATGTGGCAACCAATGAACTTTGTTACCAGAGAAGAACTCAAAAAACACATTAAATAAAAAGATTTATATAGACTCAAAAGTATATAAAAAAGATAAAATGGGCTTGTTTTCAACTAAGAAACCGGAAAAAACAGGGATTCCAACATCTCAAGTGGCATCAATGCGTGAACAGGGTTTGGATAATAATCGTATTATTCAAACTTTGCAGAGAGATGGTTATTCTTCTGCAAGCATATTTGAAGCTATGAATCAGGCAGATTCAACTCCTGCTGTAAATAATGTTTCTTCAGCAGAAATTCAACAGGAGCAAAAACTTGAAGAATCTCAAAGTCCTAAACAACTACAACCAGAAACCCAAGATTATTCTCGAACTTCATTTAAACAACCGCAGGAAGCTCCTTCAGCAGTTCCGGAATATCAACAATCACCAAATGTTGAAGAGCTGGTCGAGTCAGTTATAGAGGAGAAATGGAATGATTTGGTATCTGATATAAATGCAATAATAGATTGGAAGAATAAGATTGATGCAAAAATTAGTTCTATAGAGCAGGATTTAAAAGGATTAAAAGATGATTTTGATAAGCTTCAGGAAGGAGTTCTTGGAAAGATAGGTGAGTATGACAAGAATATATTACTGGTTGGAGCAGAAGTTAAAGCAATGGAGAAAGTTTTTTCAAAAGTATTGCCTGTTTTCACAGATAATGTGTCTGAGCTTTCTAGAGTTGCAGATACTTTTAAGAAGAATTCTAAGAAATAAAAATTAAGTTAGTTTTGTTAGGAAAGTAATAGTAAACATACCAACTAGAAGTATTGCTATCATCCCCAAGACTTTTGGATGGACAATTGTGTTAAGAACATTTTCTCCAAAACTAGTTGTTTGAGTTGATCCTCCTATTACATCTCCTGGAAGAATGATAGTTGGTTTATCTACTTGTTCTGTGCCTGTTCCTTGTTCTAGAAGTATTTGACCAAATGTTGTTGCGAAACTAGCTATCAGAATTATCACTCCAAAAACTATTAAGTATGGATAAACTTGAGGATTTTTTATTAAAGAAATGGTATCTGCTTCTGACACTCCAAAAATCCTAACAGAGAATAACATGAAAAATATGAATAAAAACAATACTAAAAACCAAGGAGTCATAAAATTAATCATCATTACAGCTGCTTCTGAAATTACAATTAAGAAAGCTATTGATAAAGCTATTAAACTATGAAGTCCCTTCCGTCCTTTTCCAAATGGATTGCTAAATTCAAGAAATGCAAATATTACTGTGAAAATCAATAAGAAAACAAATATTATGCTGAAGTTTCCAAGTACACTTATGTCTAGGAATGTAGCCATTTTCTTTATTTATTACCGCCAAATATACCTGAAGATAAATCTTTCAGTGCGTCACTAATCTTCTTTTCACCTTTGTGTTTGTCTTCTTTTGTTATGAATCCTATGATTATTCCAAATACTAATATAACCATTATCATTTCTTTTATGTATGGGTCATAAATCCATTGTAGCCACCATGGAACGTATTGGAAAACTCCTGCAGAGCTTATAAATATAAAAGCAACACCCAGTATGGAACCCCAGATTGCAAGACCTCCAAGGCTTGTGCCTGCAAAATTAACATCCCCCCCGATGATTCCCAATATTAACATAACCATAACAACTGCCAATATAACTAATGAAATATTTGGCAGAGCACTATTCATTATCATAACTGCATCAGGAAGTCCATTTGCTAGATAAGGATAATTTGGATTATTAGAGCCCCATAAAACATGAGGTATAACAACTGATAATCCCATTACTAAAGATATAACAACGTTAAATTTTTTACTATCTTTACCAAGTATTTTTGACTTTTGAAGAGCTGCAAATACTATTGTGAATATTATTATAAAAGGCAGAATGACATCTGCAAAACCTAGTCTTTCCAAGCTGTAAATAGCATATTCAAAACTCCAAACCATTATGAATCACCTTTTTTAGTTTTAGTTGTTCCGCTAGATTTTGAAATCCAAGCAATAAATAATCCAACAAAAAGCATTAATATAATTGCTGAAACGCCATCTGTATTCCAGTAATTTGATAAGAATAAATAACCTGTTTGTAACCATCCAAGAGCATTTAAGAATATTAACACTAATGCGAAAAATAATGTTATCATCAATCCTTTTTTCCAACCACCATCAAGTTCATATTCGCCTTCTTTTTGTAATACTCCTGCAAGCATTAAAAAAAGTACTATTAATAATATTAATAGAAATGCTTGACCTGCAACAATGTTAATTAAAACAACTAATTGTGATGATGCAACGACGAAAAATCCTATTACGAAAGCAGTCATAGCATTCATATTCTTCCTTGTGATTTCTTGTCCGTCTATTTTTTCAACTCCAAAAATCTTTGTTTTTTCGAGAATTGCAAAAACAATAGTGAAAACCAGTAAGAATGGGAGTATTACATCGTAAACTCCTAAATCATTCAAAAAAGATAGTGTTCCTCTTAATATTGTCTCAGCCATGTTAAATTTATTGTCTGATTAATATATAAATGTTTTGTTTATACTCTAACTAATAAGTAATAATTTTTTTTTAAACCAAAAAGAATAAAAACAAAGACTAATTAAGCATATTTATGTTAAGAACAAATACTTGTGGAGATCTGAATAAGAAATTTGCTGGTAAAAAAGTTGAGCTTTCTGGATGGGTTGATTCTATGAGGATAAGTGGAAAAATAGGTTTTCTGATTATTAGAGATAGATATGGAAAAACCCAGTGTTTTTTAGGAAAAGATATAATTATAAAATATGGAGAAATAAGAAGAGAAAGCGTTGTTCAAATAACAGGCGTTGTAAAAGAAAGACCTGATAATCAAAAAAGAGATGAACCAACTGGTGAAATTGAAGTTTCAGTTTCAGAACTGGAAATTCTTTCTGAATGCAAACCTTTGCCTTTTGAATTAGATGAGAGTGTTCAGACAAGCGAGGATATAAGGTTAAAATATCGTTATCTTGATTTAAGAAGGCCTGCAATGACTAAAAATTTGGTTATGAGGCATAAAATAATTCAGTTTATAAGGAACCGCCTGAGTGATGATGAATTTTTAGAAATAACCACTCCAATTCTTACAAAAAGCAGTCCTGAAGGTGCAAGAGACTATTTGGTTCCTGCAAGACTTAATCCTGGGAAATTCTATGCTTTGCCTCAGGCTCCCCAGCAATATAAACAGTTGTTGATGGTTGGTGGAATAGATAAATATTTTCAGATAGCTCCTTGTTTTAGAGATGAGAATGCTCGTGCAAATAGGTCTCCCGGAGAATTTTATCAATTAGATGTTGAGATGAGTTTTGTTCATCAAGAAGATATTCTTAACACCATTGAAAAATTAATGATTGAGATAGTAAAAAGTTTGTTTCCTAAGAAGAAGATTACAAAAATCCCTTTTCCAAGATTAGATTATTATGAGGTTATGAAAAAATATGGTTGTGATGACCCTGATATAAGAAAGAATAAGAAGGATAATAATGAATTAGGGTTTTGTTTCATAGTTAATTTTCCTTTATTTGTAAAACAATCTGAGGAAGACTTTTTTCATGGAGCAGGACAAGAATGGGGTCCTAGTCATCATATGTTTACAATGCCTCACGAAGATGATTTTAAATTATTGAATTCTAATCCTGGAAAAGTCAGAAGTTATCAGCATGATTTAGTTTTAAATGGTATGGAAGTTGGTGGTGGAAGTATAAGGATTCATGATCCGAAAATTCAGAAGAAAATTTTTGATCTCATAGGTTTTTCAAAACAACAGGCAAATGAATTTAAACATATGATTGAAGCATTTTCTTATGGAGTTCCGCCTCACGGAGGAATTGCTTTAGGTATTGACAGATTATTAATGCTTCTTCTAAAAGAGCCTAGCATTCGTGAAATAATCGCGTTCCCAAAGAATAAAGATGCAAGAGATGTGATGTTGGATGCACCTTCAAAAGTTAGCAAAGAGCAATTAAACGAGTTAAATATTAAAACGAAATAGTTTGTTTTTGTTCTTTGTTTTTGTTCATTCTTTTTTCTTTTTTTATTCAAAAACTTTTAAAAGAAACAAATAAATTCTTGTTTATATGAAATATAAATCTATTAAGGATGCCATGGATAAAGGAAAAGGAGAAGTTTCTATAAGAGGATGGGTGTATAGAGAAAGAGGTTCCAATAAGATTAAGTTTATTGTTCTAAGGGATAGCACGAATATAATTCAGTGTGTGCTGAAAAAAGATTATTTTAAGAAATCCTGGTCTGAGATAGATGGTATTCAAATAGAAACTTCTATGAAAATAACAGGTATAATAAAAAAAGATAAAAGAGCTCCTTCAGGGTATGAAGTTGTCGTGAAAAAATATGTTGTTGTCGGAAGTTCAGATAGTTTTCCAATAACTAAAGGTCAAAGTGCAGAATTCTTGTTAGATAACAGGCATTTATGGCTTAGAAGCAGAAAAATGACTGCTGTTATGAAGATAAGATCTACTTATTCTCAGGCAAGAGAAGAATTCTTCAAAAAAGAAGGTTTTTGGAGATTTGATACTCCTGTTTTGCAACCAACTCAGTCTGAAGGTGGCTCAACAGTTTTTGAGGTTAAATATTATAAACAAAAAACTTATTTGGCTCAAACCTGGCAACTTTATGGAGAGGCAGCAATCTTTGCTTTAGAAAAAGTCTATAACTCTGGACCTACATTTAGAGCTGAAAAGAGTAAAACCTCTCGTCATTTATCAGAGTTTTGGATGGTTGAAACAGAGGTTGCCTGGTGGAGATTGAAAGATATAACTGAGTTTGCAAAGAAAGAGTTGAAATATTGTATTAAAAAAGTTGCAGAAAAATGCCCTGAAGAATTTAAGTTGCTTGGAAGAGATCCTAAAGAACTAATTGCGATGACAAAGAAATCATGGCCTACAATTAAATATCGCAAAGCCTTGAAAATGTTGAAAGAGAAAGCAGGTATGAATGTTAAGTTTGGCAAGGATTTGAGAACTATAGAAGAAGAAACAATTGCTAAAATGTATGATACGCCAGTTGTTGTAACTCACTATCCACAGGAAATAATGGCTTTTTACAAACCAAGAGATCCTGAGTTCCATGATGAGGCTCTTTGTTTTGATATGCTTTGTCCAGAAGTTGGCTTAGAAATAGTTGGTGGTAGTGAAAGAAGTCTTGATATAAAAGAGATGTCTGAGAATTTGAACCGAGGAGGAGAAAATCCTAAAGATTATAAATTTTATTTTGACTTAAGAAAATATGGTGGTGTGCCTCATTCTGGTTATGGTGTTGGTCTTGAAAGGGTTATACAATGGATATGCAAACTTGATAATATTAAAGATGCAATAGGATTTCCAAGAACCATGCTTAGGTGGAAGCCATAATGAGTTTTGATTCTGCTAAAGAGAAAGCTCTGAAAAAGATGCTTTCAAACGATAAAAGCAACAAAGGGTTTGTTGATACTAAAATAAAATCTTTGATTGAACATATTAATTCTTTAAAGAATTATTACACGACAAGTTCTTGTTCAGGAAGAATAATCATAATTCAGATTCCGAAAACAGGAAGCAAGAAAGATGCGGATTTTTTATTTAGAACGCATGAAGAAGCTAATTCTAAAGAACTTATTGATACAGTAAATAATATTTCTAATGTTGATGGAGATGTTTGGCTAAGACAAGAACCAGCAATATTGCATGTTGCTACAAAAACACTTGATGATGCTTCTAATGTCTTAAGAATTGCAAGAAGAGTTGGTTTTAAAAGAAATGGTGTTTTTGAAATAAAAAAAAGGGTATTAATAGAATTGGTATCTACTGAAAGAATAGATGCTATTTTAATAATAAATGGAAAACTTCTTGTTTCAGAAGATTATTTGAATGTTTTAGTTGAAGAAGCCAACAAGAAGCTTAGAAAAACTTGGCTTAAGATTTTTGAGTTAGAGAAGAGTTTATATGTTTGAATAGTTAAAATAGAAGGTTTTAAATACTATCTATTTCATAAAAATCTTTCTCTTTTAAATTGTATATAGGGTGGTAAAAACGGTTAGAAATGAAGAATTAGGTTTGGTTGATGACAACAAGAGTTTTTTTGATGGTTTTATGTTCAATGAAACAACGAAAAATGATTTTTTGGATGAAGAGAAATTGGATTCTTTAGCGATATGTCGTGCAGAAGTAGAGCATTATGCAGATCAAATTCAAAAGTTAATGGAGTATAATTTGTCTTTGGATGATGTTAGGTATGTTACTAATAATTTATTGGATTTTGATAATTCTATAGATTTATTATCTGGTTATATTAGGAGTAAGAAGCTTTTGTCAAATGGTGTTCTTGACCCGACTGATTTAACAATTAAAGATCATCTCGGACTTTTTAAGACTTTAAAAGAAAATAATTCTTTAATTGGTGATTGGATTCAGACAATTGATTATTTGGTTGATGTTGCTCATAAAAAGGATTTATATTTGTCTCACACTTTTTGTATTGCTTCAAAACTTGAAAATCCTTTGTTAGTGAGTGATTTCTTTGATTTCTTTAAATATAATAAGAATATGAATCTTGATGATCATTTAACTTTATATAAGAAAAATTTGAAGTTAAATGCCTATAATGGAGTTCTTGAGAACTATTTTGATGAGGAGCAAAAAATTCATTTGGTTTCTGAGGATAAGTTGTTTCAGGAAGGTTATAGAGATGATTGGAAAGATGGTTGTCATGTTTTTGAACATGCAGCCAGTCGTTTCGGCGATTAAAACTTAATAAGACTTTGATTATAATTCAAGAATTGCATTAAGGTCTTTTTTTATTCTTTCTTCATATTCATAAACTTTTTCTCCTTCATGTTTTTCTTTGCAGATGATTCTAAGAATTTCTTTTGTTGTTCTTTCTTCGTTTTGCAAACTATTTTTTATTTGTCCAACATGCTCTGTTATTATTTCTTCTTCTATATCATTTACAGAAGAGTCCTTTACTTTTATTTCTTCAAATTCTTCACTTGTTAACTTAGCAATGTTTTTCATGACAAAAAAAGCTTTTTGATTATAAAGTTTTTTGAAGTATTCTTTGAAATTAATATTTGTAGACTTGCCATTTTTTAGTTTTCCATGAATTCTTATAAGAACTATTGTGTTTGATAAATCAAAACCACTAGTTAGTTGCTCCATTGATTCATATATTTCTTCTGGAGATTTATTATCTGCATCAATCTTTATTGGAAAAACTTTCACAACTTCAATTGATATGAGTTCTAGTTTTCCGTGATTATAAATGTAAAAACTTCCTTTCTTTAGTTTTTCTAATTCTGAAAAGTTTGTAGGCATCAATGGTCCTGGAAAAACAATGTTTTTATAGTTTTCAAAACTCTTATTCTTAACAATATGTACATGTCCTCCTGCATAGTATTCAAATCCTTTTGGTAGAAACGATATTGGTGAAGAATCCATTCTTTCAAGTTCTTTTGGCTTTAATTCTGTTAATGCAGTGTGAAACATGAATATCTTTGTTCCTTGTGTGTTTTCAAGGTTTGTTTTATCCAGTTCTTCATAAAACTTTTTTTCAAGCATTCCTCTTTTGCCAAGTAAACCAGTTATTTTAACGCCTGTTTTTTCATCCTCTGTGAATTGTAATATTAATTTCTTATTTTTTATCGTTCCTTTGCAAACATTTATCAACATTCCAGCTTCTTCCAGCACATCTATCATTGTCTTGCCACTAGGTGAGAAATCATGGCTTCCTGGAATTATATATATAGGTATATTTTTCTCTTTCAATTCCTTCAGTTTTTTTGTTGTTTGTTTTAAATGTTCAATTCCTGGTAGTGAGGTGTTAAATAAATCTCCTGATAAAAGAATAAAATCAACTTTTCTTTCGATTGCAATATTAATCGCTTTTATGAAAGCTTTCATACTTAAATCTTTTAGCTTAGGGTCTCTCCAAGCTCCTATGTGGCTGTCTGCCATATGTGCAAATCTCATAGTATTTTTTTATTATTTTATTCTTTGAACTTTGTTCTGTTTTTCTAAAATTTTTGTTTTATTCCATCTTTTTATTTCTTCTTCTACACTAACTTTTTCTCCGTTAAAAATCCATGGTTTTCTACGTTTAAGTTTTTCTATTGTTTCACTTATGACTTCTTTACCTGTGAAAAGTTTTTTTTCTTCAGCAATTATTATCAGAAATAACAAATCCCATAGTGCATCTCCAAGTTCTTCTCTTAAGTTTTCAGTATCGTTTTTTTCTATTGCTTGTTTTATTTCTTCAATTTCGCTGCTTAATTCTTCAATCCTTTGTTTGAAATCATTTTTTTTTGACCATGCTGATTTATTTCTGTCAATCTTCAGAGTTTCATATAGTTCTTGAAACTTTTCTTTCATAAAATATTATCCCCCAATTCATGTTCTGGTTTTTAAACTTGTATCTGCTTAAATTTGCCAGAAGCAACTTTAATTAACTAATAGGAACTAATCAAGCTTAAAAAAGTTTTTTATCAAAAATTAAAATTCTTTATTTATAGCAGTGGGTTTTGTCCGCCATATAAAGCGTTGAATTGGCCGTTTTTGAATTCCAGAGAGAATACATCATTATTACACTTTGTTGCTCTCATTTTAACAACTGATATCTCTCTGACCATATTTCTTCTGAATGGTGTTAATCTTAGATAGATTATTCCGTCTGATAGGAAGTCTTCTATCTCATATTCTGAGTATTTGCTTCCATCAAGTGGCATTTCAGATATAAGATAGGTTGTCATCTTCATATCTCTTAAGAATTCAAACCAATGAAATAATTCGACTCTTGGATCTTCAAATCTTGATAATGTATAGAGTGCAGATAATGAATCCAGAACAAATAGATCGCATTTAGTTTCTGT
>NZBB01000046.1 GCA_002686295.1 Candidatus Woesearchaeota archaeon | reverse complement strand
CTTGGTAATGTAAATGAAAATTCTTTAGAAGAAATCTGGAATAGTAAAAAATATCAAGAACTTAGAAATATGCATATATCTGGAAAATTTCCAAAAGGACACAAATGTCAAGCAAAATGTGATCAAGTTAAACTTTATGAGTATTTAAAAAAATAAAATATAAATAAATACTGTTTGTTTAGATTTAAAGTTAAGTTCATTAATGAAAAATTTTACTACAAGAAACGATGTTTGGTCTTTGATTCCTGCAAGATCAGGTTCTAAAACTATAAAAAAGAAAAATTTACAAAAAATACTGAATTATTCATTAGTTGCTTGTGCTGTCAAAGTGTCAAAAAAAAGCAAGTTAATATCTCGAACTTTTGTTTCGACTGATTCAAAAAAAATTAAACAAGAAGCTCTGAAATTTGGCGCTGAAGTTCCTTTTTTTAGAAGCAAAAAAAATTCTGGAGATTTATCAACTAACTATGATGTGGTTCTAGAATTTTTAGATAAGATTTTGCAAATTCAAAATGCACTTCCAAAGTTTATTATGTATCTACTGCCCACTTCACCGTTCAGAGAATCAAAAATTTTAGATAGGGCAATAATAAAATTTAAAAAATTAAAAGGTTATGATTCATTAACATCTGTAGATAAAATGAATGAACCTGTTCATAAAAAGTTTTTTATAAAAAATAATCAGTTAAAACCTGTATTTTCAAATTTATCTATTGATGATGCAAATAAACCTAGGCAAAGTTTTCCCAGTTCTTATAATTTTAATGGATATTTATATATTTTTAAAACTAAAAATATATTAAAAAAGAATTTAGGAACTAAATGTTTTCCATTTATAATTCCAAGAACTATTGATATAGACGATCAATTTGATCTAAGTTTTGCAAGGTATGCAGCTAAATATCTGTATAAAATTAATAATAAAAAATTCTAAGGTATAACAATTTGTTTAAAAAATTTAAAAATAATAAAAAACAATTACAAGATTATGCACGGAGCATAATACCTGGTCTAAGCGGCTTGCATGGCAAAAAGCCCGAAATGTATTTACCAGGTGGTAATTGGCCAACATATTACTCTCGAGCAAAAGGAGTTAACGTATGGGATTTAGAAGGTAAAAAATATTTAGATTTTACAATGGTTGGTGTTGGATGTTGTGTATTAGGATATTCGGACAATGATATAAATGAAGTAGCCAAAAAAATAATCGGTTATGGGTCTCTTACAACTCTAAATCCGCCTGAAGAAATTGAGTTGGCAGAAACTTTATTAGAGATACATCCATGGGCGGAGCAAGTAAAGTTTGCGCGAACTGGTGGAGAAATGATGGCTGTGGCTGTTAGACTGGCTAGAGCTGCTACAGGTCGAGATAAAATACTGTTTTGTGGTTATCATGGTTGGCATGACTGGTATTTATCTACGAATCTAACTTCTAATGATAAACTTAACGACCATTTATTACCCGGACTAAAACCTTTAGGCGTTCCCAAAGCATTAAGAGACACGATGATTCCTTTCAAATTTAATAATGATGAGGATATTAAAAATATAGTGAAACCAAATGCAAAAAATTGTGCGGCCATTATTTTAGAACCAGCAAGAAATACTTTGGCTTCAAGTAAATTTCTGAAGGAAATTAGAAAAATAGCAACTGAAAATAATTGCGTATTAATTTTTGATGAAATAACTTCTGCATGGAGAAATGATACTTCTGGTATTCACAAAGAGTTAGGTGTGAATCCGGACATGGCGACATTCGGTAAAACCATGGCCAACGGTATACCAATTTCTGCATTAATCGGTAAAAAATCAGTAATGGAGTTTAGTACCAAAACATTTATTAGCAGTGTTAATTGGACAGAGAGATTAGGACCGGCATGTGCTTTAGCTTTTATTGAAAAACACAAAAAATTAAAACTAGGTGAAATTTTAAAAGAAAAAGGGGTTAGAATTAGACAAATTTGGCAAAAGGCTGCCCAAAATGCAAATTTAAAAATAAATATTCAAGGTATTTTGCCCTTATCCACTTTTGAAATTAAAAATAATCAATGGCCGTTGATTATAACTTTCTTTATACAAGAGATGTTAAAGAGAGGAATTCTAGCATCCGACAGATGTTATTCCAACTTGTGTCATGAAGAAAATTATTTAAAAATTTATGAAGATGCTTGTCATGAAATATTTTATCAAATTTCAAAATATTTGCGCGAAGAAGTTTTAGAGGAAAAATTAGAAGGACCAATTAAACAGATGGGTTTTAGTAGATTAACGTAGATTAAAACCACAAGCTTGTTTTTTTGCTTATTCAGAAAAAATATTAATGCTTTATAATAGTTTAAAAAACATCGTTAAAAGCTTTCCGACACTTTGGGCTTTTCTTAGAAGGCTTAAGGATCTGTTACTTATACTATCTAGGTTAAAAGACGTATTTATGATGATGGTATTGTTTCACATTTGGCCTGGGCAAACATACAGATTTTCAACTAGAGGACTACTTCCCAATAAAAAAAATAGATTTTCTAAAAATTTAAAGCCCATCATACCTTATGAGTTGATTAAATCTAAAAGTAGTAAAATATCTGTTATGAAAGAAATCAATGTTATTGGTGTTGGTCCAAGTTTTGATTTAAATAATTTAAAACAAATGGATGGACCAATATTTCTTGTGACTTTTTGGACGCCGCTACAAATTAATGAGAATGGAAAAGTAATATATAAACATCCAAAAAATTGGGAAGAAGGGTTTAGTAAAGATTTTTTAGATATTTATTGGAAAAAAGGAAAAAAATATTGGTATAATAATGATAAAACACATTCACAAACTTATGAAGAATTCAAAAAAAAAAATGTAACTTATGTATTGGGCCGACAAGCATGCTTGGAACCGCTCAAGAAAAATAACTACAATATATGTGGTATTGCAGTATATATAACAGATAAGGATGGAAATTATTTACCACGTAATGAAGATTCGGAGAAATCAACATTTCTTGACCTTTTCGATAATGATTCTTGTAAACATATATCGTTGGCTGAAAAAATTTACCGACCTCCATTAGAACTAGAAGGATTGTGGCCCCCATCAGGTTCTTTTTTGCCAGCCCTATGTGCCTTATCACATGTTGCAGAAAAAATTAATGTATATGGTTGGGATTTTTATATAGAACATTCACCAAAAAAAATGAATTATTGGCAACTTTTTTTCAGCATGTATAAATTTTTACCTGATATAACTCGATCAAAAAACCACTTTGAATCTGCATTAATAAATTTTTATTATGGTTTTCAACTTTCTAAATTGCCCCATATCAATATTCATGGATATATGGGACAATTGCAAAATCATGAAAAATTAATCGAAAGAATAGAAAAAGTTTTATTTAACTGAGAGTAAATTAGGTTATTAATTAATAATTGTTAAAAAATATCATTGGTTGATTTTGTTGTTTAAATGTTATATTTTTTTTAATCTAATTTAATGAGATTTTATAAATGAAAATTTTATTTCTTTACCCAAACCACGAAGGATATTTCAGATGTCCTGTTGGCCTGACTCTTGTTATGACAGTTTGTGCCAATGAAGGACATGAGGTTAAATTATTTGATACAACATTTATGAATGTTGGCGAAAACGTAGATAATAAAATTAGAGAAGCGGCAGGTATAGTTAAACCTGTACCATTAGATCATTTTTTTAATAAACAGTCAAAAAACGAGATAGAGTCAAATTGGCTGAAGTTTATAGAGGAATTTTCACCAGATATAATCGGAACAACTATATTAGAAGACAGTTACCAATATTGCGATAAACTTTTAGGTCTAGCAAAAGAACACTTTAATGTGTTAACAGTTGCGGGTGGCAGTATGCCAACTATTGTTCCACAAGTTATTATAAAAAACCCAAATATAGATTATGTTATTGAGGGTGAGTCTGAAGTCGCTTTTAAAGAGTTATTAAAAAGCCTAGAAACCAGAAGCCATTTAAATCAGGTTCCTAATCTTTGGCATAAAGATAAAGGTAAAGTAATAAAAAATCCACTTGCAAAATATCTGGACATGGACGAAATCCCGGATCAACGTCTAGATTTTTGGGACGCAAAGCATTTCCAGAAACCCTATGAAGGCAAGTTGTATACTACAGGTTTTTTTGAAACATCAAGAGGATGTATGCACAAGTGTCATTACTGTATTAACCGTGCATTTCAACTTTTTCAATCAGAAGCTGGTTTAGTTAGAAGAAATAAATCAGTAGACAGAATTATTAAAGAAGTGAGCGCTGCACATAAAGAAAAAAATTTTGGTCTAATTCAATTTACGGACGATAATTTTTTGGCACGACAACCCAAAGAGCTTGACGAACTTTTTGAAAGATGGAAAAATGAAATTAAAGTTCCTTATTGGATGAATACATGCATTGAAACAGTTAATGAACATAACCTCCCCCAATTAAAAGAAAGTGGATGCGTTGGCATCGGTATTGGAATGGAAACAGGAAGCGATTGGGTTAGACAACATTTGTTATTAAAAGGTAAAATGAATAATGATTTTTACATGGAAAAATTTACATTAATGGCGAAATACGGAATAAGATCTACTTCGAACAGCATGATCGGAATTCCTGGAGAATATGAGGAAGATTTTTTTGAGACCGTTAAACTAAACAAAGCTATTTACAAATTGAATAAAGATTTAACTTCTTTCGATGTGTCTTTTATGGCTCCTTATATGGGTACTGTAATTCATAACATTGCTTACGAAATGGGGTTAATCGAAGTTCATGATAAGCCGGGGTTCGAGGGTATGTGTACAGCAAATATTACAATAAGAAGAGAACCTGTGATGGTCAATCCCTGCATGTCCAAAGAAAGGATTATAGAACTTTTTTATGATTTTCATGATTATGTTACGGGTAAAAAAGAAATTCCAGAAAAATTTTTAAAAAATGATACTTCAAGGAGATATGCTGACAATGATGAGATTTATACTTTATATGAAAAGTATAAAAAAGGTCCTGTCGACCCAGCATTGATTATACCCAAAACTTCAATACAGCGAACATTAAAAAGCGTTTAATTTTTTTTATATTTTTTTTATCTTTCTTACCCAGAATTGATACATATTAGAAAAAGTATCTGGATTGCTTATTTCAAATTGATTCCAATTATCTAAAGAAATATTTTTTTTATCATTAGGAAAAATTTTGGAGAATTCTTTTTTTATTAATGGGTCATCAAAACTCAGGAATTTTAAATTTAAATTTTTTAACATTTTAGAGATTTCCGGTAATGTGAAACGGTGTTCCTGAACATGAAACATTAAATCTCTTGCCATAGATATTGAATAAAAATCATTAATATTAAATATTTTCTGAAGTAATTGATCATCTTTTTCTTTAACAATTGATTCCCTAAAATTTCTAATATCTTCGATTGTATTTTTAAATTTTTTTTCTTTAATAAATTCTCTTGCTTTAACTATATGTTGCCTTGATATTTCGCTATATAAACCTAACTTTAAAAAACCATGAGGTTCTAATAAATCTAGCAATACTTTAAGTCCTGTTAAGGGGTCTTTCATATGATGGAGAGCTCCCACACATTCTATAACATCAAATTTTCTATTTAAATTCTTTAATTGCAAAATATCTGCATGCAAAAATTCTATATTTTTAAAACCTGATTCCTCTGTTTTTCTCTTGGCATAGGCAAGACTTACTAGACTTAGATCAACTCCAAGTATATTCGCATTTAGATATCTCTCTGCCATAGTAGTATGTCTTCCGGTTCCACAACCTGCAATAAGGACATTTGGATTAACAAATTTATTACTATATTCAATTTTGTTTGGTTTTATTTCATGATTCAATTGAAATAAAAAATTAGAGGGTAAATTTTTATAAGCATATCTCCATCTAGGATATGGATGTTCTTCATATTGCTCTCTTACTTTTTTAGAGACAGCATCAAAAATCTTGCTAAAAGATTTAATGGAATTTACTAATTCTGTTTCTTTTAAAGGTTCTTTAATTTGCATAGTAATTAAATCATTAAATAAAATATTTTTAGATTTATAATCTAATAATTTATTTGTAATGTTTTTTGAAGTGTGTAACGGAATATAACATCCTAAGATTGCCATTTCCAATTCATTGATTTTTTTATTATTTACAATTTTATTTGTCAGCTGGTTTACATGATTAATTTCTTTTTTTGATTGCGCAAAAACATATTCATTGAGAAAGCATTGTTCAGCAAGTGAAATGATAAAATTAAAATGTCCCTCTAAAATATTTTGATTAGAATCAACCAAAGTAAAAAGTATTTCGTATCTAAGTTTAGCTAGCAT
>NZBB01000045.1 GCA_002686295.1 Candidatus Woesearchaeota archaeon | reverse complement strand
TGCACAAAAAAATAAAGCTAAAAGCAGTACACAAAGACAGCACAATAAAAGAATACATAATCAAAACACTAGAAAAAGAAACAAAAGAATGACCAATATAAACATCGAAATACCTGATGAACTGCACAAAAAAATAAAGCTAAAAGCAGTACACAAAGACAGCACAATAAAAGAATACATAATCAAAACACTAGAAAAAGAAACAAAAGAATGAAAAAAACAAATCTAACATTAATAATTACTATAATCACTTTACTGGTTATCCTATTAGCACAACCTATAAATTTCTATGAACCAGTAACACTTGGAACAATAAATCAAAACAATCTTTCGACAATAAGATCTAGCGACACAATAAGATGTAAGTGGAATGCTACAGAAGATACAGTTAACACAACTGCTTCATGGTATGAAAACGGTAACACAACACCATTCATAGAACAACAAGTACTTGTAGAGTACAACGATTTAGCACCAGAATATACAATCGAAGAAGATACATGGAACTGCACAATACAAATAACAAATAGCTCAGGAATAACCACAACAAGTTCCACAACAATATATGTTGAATATGATCCTTTAACATATATTCAAAACATCACAGGTCCATTCTCTTTGATAGAAACAACATTTAATCTTATAGAAGACGAGAATTACACTGTAAAATGGAACACAACATATTCAACTTTCGATAACTATGAATTAGTTCCGGACGATGGGATGTGCATAGAGCAAACTGATGGAGAGGCAATATGCAGTCCAACAACCAACCATCTTGGAACTAATAAAAACACGAGTGGAAGCCAAATAATAGTTTTCAAATACAACTATGATAACTACGAATCATCACAAGGACACTCCATAAACTTCTCAATAATAGCTGTAAATGATGCACCAACATACACAGTTACAAACGCCACAATTAACGAAACCAATGAATGGATTAATGCTATAACAGTAACAGATGAAGAAGGAAATTTTCCAGTAAATTTCACAGTTGAACAACCAAGCTTTTGCAACTATACAAACACAACAAACTCAATCACATTCAACTGTACACCATGGTATCTAGATGCAGGCAATTACACAATAAATCTTTCAGTTGTAGATAATCCCCCGCCCGGAATAAACCCTGTCAGCACAAACAAAAGTTTCAATGTTGAAGTACATAGAGTAAATCATATACCTGAGATAACTTACACAAGCAACTTTCCAGCAAACCAAAGTGATTACTACAACATCACTATAAATGCCACAGATTTGTATGATAACAACACAATGAATTTTTCAATAAATGGCAATGGTGAAAACTGCAACCTATTAAGCCAAAATCCATGGAATAACACTCAAACCACCTGGGAGAATGTTACTTGGAATAATAGTGGACAATACTATACAAGCTTTGCAATTGGAAGATGGAATAACACACTAACAAACGATAATGTTATCTGCAGAAATGTAACAATAACCGTGACCGATTCATACCTTGGTTCAAGCAACACAACGATCTATTTAAATATTTCAAACACCAATGACCCACCACACATAGAAAATTACAGTGCAAACTCAGGAGACAACTTAAACAACCATTACATATATAACATAACAAGTTATGAATACGCACCATTAATATATCATATAAACGCTACAGACCCTGACTTGCTTGTAGAATACAACTTTGCACTAGACAGTTTTAATGAGTCATTGACATATGTCAGCAACGACACATGGCTAAACATATATCTTAATAACATTACCGGACTTCTCAACATCTCAAGATCAAACATGACTTTAACAGCCGGAAATTATACTTATCTGATAAATGTTACAGATAATGGAGGAAACGGAACAAACACCAGTAGCAACACAACAATAATGAACATAGAAGTTATGCCTAATGACCCCCCATATTTTAACCAAACACTAAATTTTTCATGTTATGAAAAAGACAGTCTTAACTATAACA
Organism: Candidatus Woesearchaeota archaeon; assembly: GCA_002686295.1. Lineage (GTDB taxonomy): Archaea > Nanobdellota > Nanobdellia > Woesearchaeales. The sequence continues at coordinate 8,404 of NZBB01000045.1, read as the reverse complement.
ATTCATGCAACATTAACCTAAGCTTATACGCAAAAGATGATAACCCAGGAGATTTAGTAACAAACTTCTCAGATGATTCAAACAATTTCAACATAACAAATAATGGGCTTTTACTATTCAACGCCACACAGGAACAGGTAGACATACATACATTTAATGTCACAATAACTGATAGCAGAGGCTCAACAAACATCACAGAAATGACACTTTATATATACAACACAAACAACAGACCAACAATTCAATCTGTAGAAGACAGAACCCCTCCAAAAGCTCTTTATAGAAATAAAGAAACAAACAATAAAATACCAATAATTGTGACTGATTTAGATTTAAACCTTACAGGAACAAACGAAACAGACTTAGACTACGCATATGAGAATATAATATTTACTTGGCTCAACAATAATGAGAGCCAAAATCTAACAGGATATGTTAGTATAAGCCCAAATATAACAACGAACTCCAGCAATGTATTCTTAATAGTAAATACAACTAAATTGGTTAATGGATCGCTTATAGAACTAGGAGATTACAGCATAAACATAACTGTGCAAGACAACTATTTCAACCATTCAAACCAAAGCAGTTATGATAATCACACATTCTTTTATAATTTTACAGTTCACAACACAACTGCACCTCCAGAGATAAAACTTATTTATCCATATGGACAACCTCAAGTAGGAAATATGACTATTGATTGGTTAAACTTAACAGGAGAAAGCGTAACAACATACACAACCATAAATGTAACTGAAAATACTGCTCTTTTATTTAACCAATCAAGTTGGGATGAAAATATTTCAACTTTGATATACAAATGGTATTATGATGAAATATTATTAAACAATATCTCGACAATAAATTATGACTCAACAATAACCTTTTATGGAACTAACAGTTCACTGAACTTCAGATTTGGATACTTTGAAGTAGATCATTTAGGAACAGAGAATCATAATTTAACATTAGTGGTTATTGATGGATTTGATAACTCTCTGAATGATACTTTTAGATGGGATATAGAAGTTACAGATAAAAATAGACCTATAGTATTAAATGAATCAATATCAAATGTTACTTTGGAAGGAAGCAGAAACAAGGATAATAGAGATTTATGGAAACTTGGACTGGGTACGGGATTTTATGACCCTGATTATGATTATAACGGAGATGGACTAATAGAAGCAGGAGAAGGTAATTTCAACATAACATACATAGTTTCAGATTATCTCTGCGATGGATATGCCACTTTTGGAGTTGAAGATAATACCTGCAATGAATTAGAATGTCAGTTATCAGATATATACACAACTTATCTTCACTCAGAAACAAATAACACCCTTACATTTGGTCATGGATTTGCAGTCGAAGGACAACTTAATGGATCTTGTACTGTTAACTTCACGGCCAGCGACGGACAATTCAGCGTTACAAGCAACAATGTTTTGTTTAATGTAACTGCAATAGCACAGACAGCACCAGAATCAGTAGAGGTTGTTGAATCATCAGGTGTAAAAACAGTTACTGTAACAGAAGTTGTTTCTGTACCATTACCTGAAGAAGTAGAAAAACCTGTTTACATCAGCATATTGATGCCTGATATGGTCAGTATTTATGAGAACAACACACTTGAAATTCCTATAACAATAATAAACACATGGAACCAAACAATATATGGTATCTTCTTAGATTATGCAACCAATGACACCTTAGAATACACCGTAAAATTTCAGCGAGACACTTTTTATCAGATATTACCAGGACAAGAGATAAAAACAACGATGACTATTAAAAACTATAGGGTTGGAGGAATATACGAGATAACATTACTTGCAAATGTTACTGATCCTCCTTATCAAGACCAGGCAAAGATATACTTAAACTCTCTGGAGCAATCAACAACAGGTACAAAACTAAGAACATTAGTAAGATTCGCTCAAGACTTGTTGAAAAAGAATAAAGAATGTCAGGAATTAGGAGAGATTTTACAGGAAGCTCAAGATAAAGTAGCAAATAATAACTATGAAGGAGCAATGGAATTGCTTGACTCTATGATAAACGGTTGCAAGTATTTAATAAGTGAACAACAAAAGAAACAGGCACCAAAAAGATTAAGAGACATACACATTCCTTTAAAGAAAGAATACCTGACATACTTGTTAATAGCTGGTCTATCTGTGTTTTCAATTATAGGGGCGGTAACATTATTCAGAAAGAAAACTTGATTTTAGACTTCTAAGAAATGTTCTTCAAGATTGTTATAAACAGACAATAATTTTTCATAATAAGAAATCTTTTCATCAGCAGTTAAAAAATGATACTTATTCATTGCTTTTTTATAAAGAAGTTTTGCACTTTCAAAATCCTTGTTATCAATGCTAAAATAAATCTTTTCAATCAAACTACTCATATCAACCCTAGAATCTGAAATCTGCAGTTCTGTTGGTTGTTTTTCAACCTCTTCTTTTTCCACAATAATTGTCTTTTGCTTTTGTTTAGAAACTGATTCTAAATAGTTTATTATTTTTCTTTTAAACCGTTTTAACAAAATAATTCCTGCGGTAGACTTCTCTACAATGCTTGGTTTTAGAAGATAATCAATATAACCCCTGAATTGTCCGAGCAAAGATCTAAGCTCTTCATCAGAATACTTTACTGTAGAGTATTCAAACAAGAATATATTATCTATGAACTTGAAAAAATCTGCTCTTACAGTATAAGGAAGATAAATGCCTTTTAACTCTTGAAAAAGCTCTTCCTTAGTAAATTCATAATCTAATTTTAAATAGTTTTTCAAGAATTTCTTAACCATATTATAAACTTCTTCTTCAGTAATCCAACTTTTTGAAAGCAGATAATCTACTTCTTTAAGAACATCTTTTCTAAAAACAGTTTTTGCTTTCTCACCGCTTTCTTTCTTTTTCAACTTGTCTTCTTTTTTCTCTTTTTGCTCTTTTTTCATTGAATGAATATTAACAGCACAAATATATAAAATATTCGTTTTTTTTATTACTATTATAGAGTGAGTTACAAAACTTTTTATAGGAAAAGAATAATTATAATTAAATAATGACTTATGTTACTATAAAAAAACCTAATGTAAACAAAGAATTAGAAAAAGAGGTTAAGGAATTAAGTGAAAAAATAGCGAAAGCCAAAATTGAGATAAGAAAGATTCTTATTGGGCAAGAAGATGTTTTAAATTCTTTATTTGAAGCATTATTTGCAGATGGTCACGTCTTGCTTGAAGGAATACCTGGAGTAGGAAAAACACTTCTCATAAGAGCTCTGTCAGCAGTTTCAGGAAGTATGTTTTCAAGAGTACAATTCACACCTGATTTATTACCAACAGATATTCTTGGAATAACAACTTATGAAGAAGGAAAAGGGTTTTACACTGTTAAAGGTCCAATATTCGCTAATTTTGTGCTTGCAGACGAGATAAACAGATCCCCTCCAAAAGTTCAATCTGCTATGCTTGAAGGAATGCAGGAAAGACAAGTCACAATTGGAAAAGAAACATTCAGACTTCCTCACCCTTTTTTGGTAATGGCAACCCAAAACCCTTTAGAACAACTTGGAACATACAAACTTCCAGAAGCACAAGTAGATAGATTCTTATACAAAGTGATAATGGATTATCCTAGCAACGAAGAAGAACTAAAAATATTAACAACTAACATAAGTACAAAAAGATTTGAAGACTACAACCTTATACCAATATTAAACCCGACAGATATTACTCAAGGACAAGAACTTGTGAAGAAAATTTTCTGCGATGAAAAAATAGGCAAATACATAATAAGAATAACTGATACGACAAGACATCCTGAAAAATACTCTATTGAAACAGGCAAGTACATAGAATATGGTGCATCACCAAGATCAAGCATAAGTCTATACATAGCTTCAAAATCTCATGCAATCCTAAAAGGAAGAACATATGTAACACAACAAGATATAAAGGATGTTGCAAGACATATTTTAAGACACAGAATATTAATAAATTTTGAAGGAGAAGCAGAAGGGGTTACTTCTGAAAAGGTTATAGAAGAAATATTAAAAAAAGTACCGATTCTTTGATTTAAAAAATGGCCATAAAAGAGCTGAAATTAGACTTTGTAAGCAAGATAAAAGACACTAATTTCCAAGTAAGAAGACAAATGCTTAGCAAAGTGTTGGAAGGTGAATTAACAGCTAGTTTTAAAGGCAAAGGAATAGAATTCACAGGATTCAGAAAGTATGAATATGGAGATGATGCAAGTTCGATAGACTGGCCAGCAACACTTAGAGCAAAAACACCTCTTATAAGAGAGTATGAAGAATACAGAAACTTCCACATATTTGTACTTTTAGATGTCAGCAACAGCATGTTATTCTCATCAATCGAACAATTAAAATGTGAATATGCTGCAGAACTAGCATTCTCAATAGTTTATTCAATAGTAAACACAGGAAACCACATAGGAATGGGATTATTCACAGATAGATTAGTGACAAGACAAATACCCCAAACTGGAACTGCAAATTATTTTAGAATGTTGGAAGATTTATCAAACCCAGACAATTATGGTGGCCCATTTGATTTTAAAAGACCAATGATGCAGACAAAAAAATTATTAACAGATAAAAGCTTAGTAATAGTTATATCTGATTTTATTGGATTAAAAGAAGGATGGCATCACTACTTATCTATGATGACTGAGAACTCTGACATACTGGGAATAATGGTTCGTGACCCAAGAGATAAAGAACTGCCAAAAGAAGCAGGACAATTTTTACTTGAAGACCCATATACAGGAGAAAAACTGCATATAGACAGTAAAGATTATGCAGATATTTTCAAGAAAACAGTTGAAGAACAGGAACAAGAGATAAAAAGAAAATTCCTTGGAGCAAAAGGAGGAGTAATATCTGTTAGGACAGATGAAGACTTCCTTAAACCATTATTAAAATATGTAAAATTAAGAGCCAAACAACTGGCAGTTATGGAATAAAAAAATGAAATCGGTGATCTTTTGGCTGAAATAGCATTTACACATCCAATGTATTTATGGTTGCTCTTAACTATTCCTTTAATAATAGCAAGCCATTTCTACCTTTTAAAACATTCAAGAAAAAAAGCATTGATGTTTGCAAACTTTGAAACAATAAGAAGAGTAACTGGGAAAAAACTCTTGACAAAAAACATTTTTCTACTAACAACAAGACTAATAATAGTTACATTAAGCATCTTTGCTGTTGCAGGTGCAACACTATGGTATGAAGGATACAGCAATAACAACAACTTTGTAATAGCCATAGATATAAGTGCTTCAATGACAACTGAAGACCTTCAACCAACAAGATTAGAATCTGCAAAGCAACACGCAATAAAATTCGTTGACTTACTTGAATCAGACGCAAAAATAGGAGTTGTAAGTTTTTCAGGAATAACATTCATCAACAAACCACTAACAAAAAATAAGGACGAAGTAAAAAGAGCTATTGAAAGCTTGGAAGTTGCAGAAATAGGAGGAACAGACTTATCAGGAGCATTGATAACATCAACAAATCTATTGTCAGAATCAAAGAAAGGAAAAACAATTATTCTCCTAACAGACGGAAGTAGCACAGCAGGAGCATTCATAAATGAAGCCATAAGACAAGGAATTGAATACGCTCAAAACAATCACATTATAATTTATACTATAGGAACTGGAACAAAAAATGAAGAACCTCTAGGTTACTTGCCAGAATATTACAACATAAGTAGTGTTTACAATGAAAAAAATCTTCAAGATATCAGCAGTCAAACAGAAGGAGAATATTTTTTTGGAGCAAATAATCAAAACATAGTTGATGCTTTCTCAAAGATTTCAGAAGATTCAGAGAAAGCAATATTGCACATAGATCTGGGATTGGGCTTAATAATGATTGCACTTGTAATGCTGTTTTTTGAATGGGGACTAATACAAACAAGATTCAAAAGAAAACCATGAAATAAATACTGGAAGGATAAAAATTGACTGAAACAGATATAAGTAGAATTGTTATAAGCATAATATTGGCATTCATAATAGCCCAAGGAGCAAAGCTTATTAGAAAGTATAACAAAACAGGCACATGGGATTTTAGCACCTTTCTGCAAAACGGAGGCATGCCATCATCACATACATCATCAACAGTCGCTTTAACAACGAGCATACTTATAGAAACAGGATTATCATACTACTTTGTTATATGTGCATTATTCACAACAATAGTTATGAATGACTCAATGAAAGTAAGAAGAGAAACAGGAGAAGAAGCAAAGATACTAAATAAACTATTAATAAAAGAAAACATGTTTCATAGAAGATTGAGTGAGATGGTTGGACACACACCAAAACAAGTTATGGTTGGCTTCTTCCTTGGAATAGCATGTGCAATAATAACATACACATTCTGATAAACATTGAAAAATAGAAAAATATTTTTAAAGAACAACAAATTTGCTATTGACAAGCCCCTGTAGCATAGCGGCTATTGCGGTAGACTTGTAACAACCTTTCATAAAAAGCAAAAACAAAAAAAAGGTTGACTAGAGATCTGCAGGTCGTGAGTTCGATTCTCACCAGGGGCTTATTTTTTCTACAGTTTCCATAACGAAAAACTTTAATATTAATTTAATAATCATATTACATAATGACCGATAATATTAAAAAAATCCTTTTAGAAGCTCAAAGAAATGAGCTTACAGAACATTTAATCTACAAAAAACTCGCCAAGACAAGTAAGAATTCCCATAACAAAGAAATATTATTGCATATATCAAATGATGAACTAAGACATCATAATTTCTGGAAAATATATACAAAAGAAGATGTTAAACCAAAAAGATTCAAAATATTTTTGTACTATTTAATTTCAAGAATTCTGGGATTGACTTTTGGGTTGAAACTGATGGAGAAAGGAGAAAGCTTAGCTCAAAAGAACTATAAAAAAATTGCTGAAACCATACCTGAAGTAAAGAATATTGAAGAAGATGAACACATACACGAACAGAAAATAATTGAACTTCTAAATGAAGAAAGACTTGAATATACAGGTTCAATAGTTCTTGGTTTAAATGACGCTTTAGTTGAATTAACAGGTGCAATTGCAGGATTAACACTTGCATTTAGAAACACAAGGATTGTCGGAATTGCAGCTTTAATTACAGGTATTGCTGCAGCTTTATCAATGGCTGCTTCAGAGTACTTATCAACAAAAACAGAAAATAACAACAAAAATCCTTTGAAAGCATCTTTATATACTGGCTTAGCATATATAATAACAGTCATATCGCTTGTTTTACCATTTCTTTTAATGTCGAATTACATTCAAGCTTTAATAATAACTTTTATAATTGCTGTACTAATAATATTTATCTTTAACTTTTATACTTCAATTGCTAAAAACTTATCTTTTAAAAAACATTTTTTAGAAATGCTTTTATTAAGTTTTGGAGTTGCAACATTGTCATTTATAATAGGTTTTTTAGTAAGAAAATTCCTAAACATAAATATTTAATAACACTATAAACACTATAGATAATAAGAAAAGATGAAAGATTTAATTCCTGCAATAGCATTCATTCTTGGCATAATAATTTTTTTAAATGCAAAGATTGACGATGATAAAACTGAAAATTTTGATAGCATCACAGGAAAAACAATATTTGAAAAACCAATAATTCTTGATAATGGATTAACTAAGTGTTGCAGATTTCTTGACAATAAAAATTATGAAAAATCCTTTTTCTCCTACGACAATTGTGATTATTGTATTACTGTCTATTAGAAATATTTAAAAGTATCTAACAATTAACATTTTTTGTGAAGCAGGAAACAATTATAGAATTAAGAAATGTCTGGAAAACTTACATTCTTGGAGAAGTTAAAGTTCATGCTCTAAGAGGACTATCATTAAAAGTACAAAAAGGAGAATTCTTAGCAATAATGGGTCCTTCTGGAAGTGGAAAAAGCACAGCCATGAACATGGTTGGTTGCTTAGACGTACCAACAAAAGGCAATATATTCTTATCAAAAAAAGATATTTCTCACCTAACAGAATCTCAACTTGCAAGAATAAGAGGTAAAAAAATAGGGTTCATATTCCAAACATTCAATTTATTGAACACCTTAACTGCTAAAGAAAACATTATACTACCAATGACTTTTCAAGAAATTCAAAAAGAAGAGCGAGAAAAAAAAGCTGAAGAATTATTAAAAATGGTTGACTTAGCTGATAGGATGAATCACAAACCAACAGAGATGAGCGGTGGTCAGCAACAAAGAGTTGCGATTGCCAGGTCATTATCAAACAATCCAGAAGTTGTACTCGCCGATGAACCAACAGGCAATCTTGACAGCAAAACAGGAATAAAAGTAATGGA
>NZBB01000044.1 GCA_002686295.1 Candidatus Woesearchaeota archaeon | reverse complement strand
GAAAATTTGTCATATCTAAAAAGAATATGCATAACTTAAAAGAAACAATAGAGATGTGCAAACAAATAGGATGTAATAGTGTTAACATAGCTTTTCCACACGCAATGGGCAACGCAAGATTAAACTTTTATGACTGCATACCAAAATACAGTGAGATAAAAAAAGATATTTTAGAAACAACAAAAAGAAGCATAGAAATAGGATTACACATAGACTGGGAAGCAATCCCTCTATGCTTTCTTTCAAACTATGAAACATTTGCCTCAGAATTAAGAATGTCAAAACACTCAGTTTTAAAAGACTTAACACATACAGATGAAAATTATACTAAAACCAGACAAACAACCGCAAAAAGAAAAGGACCACAATGCAAACAATGCAAGTATTTTCTAATATGTGAAGGAATATGGGATGATTACGAAGAAGGATACGATGTTTCAGAATTAACACCTATACCACAAGATAAGCCAGGAGAATACTTAAGAGATGTAAGATTATTACCAAGCTTTGATTTAAATCCAGTTCCTATATATGAAAGAAATATACATACTTTTATATCAAATAAAATATGAGAATAGAAATAATTAAAAAAATAATTTGTAATAAATGTCAATCAAACTTTAATCTAAGCAAAATAAATAAAATTGAAAAAAATAATGTTATTTGCGGATTAGTAACCTGTAAATGCTCAACTAAACCAATTGTTGAAAGCATTCTATTTCTTGAACCTTCGCAAAAAATACCCTGTGATAAAATAAATGAAATAATTTTAATATCAAAAAACTATGAAAGAAACAAACTACTAGAATTAATAATGGGAGGTTTATATGGACATATAGATTCAAATTATAATAATTATATAAGAAGATGTTTTCTACAAGATGAACTATATTATTATAATAGAAATCGTACATCAACAAAATCATTTTTCCATATAACACCATTTTTCTCAATTTTAAATAATTTGGTGCTTGATGTTGGATGTTCAATAGGAATGTTAACAAGAATTATGACTTTAATTAATCCACAATTAGAAATTATCGGATTAGAAGATAATATTAAAACATTATTTGCTGCAAGTAAATTTTTTAAATTAAAAGATCTTATATGTTCAAACATAAATAAAGGCATTCCATTTAAGAAGAAACAAATAGATTTTTGTATTGCAAGCGACATGTTTCATTATGTGAATAAAAAAGAATTTGTTGCTAAAGAATTTATAAGAACTTCAAAAAACATAATAATACCTCATTTACATACTAATTTCGAAACAATGAATGAAGGACAACCTTTAACAATTCAAGAATACGAACAAATTTTTCCAAATTGCTTAATTATCCCAAGTTTTGAAACTATTAAAAATTATTTAGAAAAAGAAATAATAAATTTAAATAAAATATAAATTAGAAAATCAATCAGAAATAGGATTAATTTTACTTGAGAAAGAAACAAATTACAGAAATTATTCAATAAAAACACCTATTATTCAAAAAACATTTCTAAATGATTTATATTCTTTAAATAATAATAAACTCACATTCTCATATCCTAACAATGAATTATTCATAAAAGAACATTCAATTTCTGAAGAACTTTTAAAAAAAGAATTTGATTTTAACAGAACAAATAAATCTTTTTTACTTAAAAGATTTATTATTTCAGATGAAATACTTTTTACAAATAAAAAATTAATAAATTAATTTAATGAAATTTCATTAAAATTACAATCACAACAAAGTTTTAATTTATCAAATTGTAATTCTTTATGAGTCTTAACAAAATTCATTCTTTCATTTCCATTCCAGACTTCAAAAAGAGTTTTATCTTTCAAATTCCCAAATATTATTTCTTGTTTCCAATCAGCACAACAAAGTATTACATCTCCGTTAACCATAATATATGCTTGTTTAATCAATCTATCACAAGGAATTTTTGTCATTAAAAAAGTTGATTTTAAATTGTAATTTTCAACATTTCCAGCTCTATTCTCATATTTTAATATATGAACTGTAACTCCGATTTTATTCCAATAGTCTCTTAATTTAAATAAAAAATTATTTGAATCTGGAAGTTTTAATATATGAATTGCAACTGCAGGTATTTTTCTTTTTCCACGAAATCGAATAAAACTTTCAATTCGTTGTTTTGTCTTTTCAAATTTCAAAGGTTTCATAAAAGTTTCATATTCTTCCTTTGTTGAACCATTAAAACTAAATATTACTTCATCAACTTTTGAATCAAGCAATTGATTTGATATTTTATCTGTTAAAAGAGAACCATTAGTAAATATTTTAATCAAAGCATTTGGATTTTTTTCTTTTGCATAATCAATATATTTTACTAAATCTTTATTTAATAAAGGTTCATTAAGGAAAAAAGGCAATATTTCTTTCACATTATGTTGAGAACATTCATTTATTATCTTCTTATATAAATTCCAGTTCATTAATTTAAATTTTTTCTTATCTTCAGTATAAGAATAAGGACAAAAATTACATGCTGCATTGCATTTATTACTGGTTTGTATTTGAACAATTTTTGGAAAAGATTTAATCATATTGAAAAAATAAAATCACAAAAAGTTTATAAATCTTGTTTAATCCTCTTCAAGTATGACTGACTCGTTAAAGAAAAAAGATGATAGAAACATACTCCCTCTAATTAATAAATCTGAATCTGATAATGATCACGCTTTGCTAAAAACCAGTAAATTGAAAGAAGAAGAACAAGGTATTATTTCTCAGCCAATGCAAGAAAACCAGCCAAACAATGGTTCTGTCTGGCCTGTTGAACCAAATCTTTTGGTTGAAACAGCGAGGTTTGAAAACAATGTTTTACATGTAACTTTTACAAATCTTTCTGTTGAACCAATAAAAATAGAATCTATGGGTGTTAAATACACTTCAATTGATACTAAAAACATAGATTTTCAACCTGTAAATATAACCCTTCCAACAGGCGAATCAGTTATTCAAATTCCTTGCCCAAGAGGAAATCCTTTCAAATTTGTTGTAAGAACTACAAACAAAACAGGTTCAGGTAGTAGCAAGGAGAATATGAATTGGTAAGTAAAATTTTATAAATTATCAATATTTCTTTTTCTTAGGGGATAAATTAGTTTAATCAGAAACAATGTTATACTTACCTAAACCACATTCTTGCCATTTGCAGTGGCATATTACAGAAAAATGCAATTTTAAGTGTACTCACTGCTATCTTAATGAGGATTATATAAAACAGGAGTTAAATACAGAAGAATGTTATAAAGTTGTTGATAACTTCGTTGATTTCTGCAAAAAAACTGATATTAGAAATCATAGAAATATAACTTTGACTGGAGGAGAGCCAATTCTTAAAAAGGATTATTGGAAACTCCTTGAATACATAAGTAAGTACAAAAAACAAGGCTTGTTTGACAGATTTTATATTATGACTAATGGCTCAACAGTTACTGATAGCATTATCAAAAAGTATGTTGAATTAGGTGTTAATTACATGCAGATTAGCGTTGAAGGTATGGAAAAAATCAATGACGAGATTCGTGGTAAAGGAAATTTTAAGAAAGCTATTAATGGTGCAAAAATAATTCTTCAGAATAATATTCCTCTTTCTTTTTCTCTGACATTGACAAAGAAGAATATCGGTGATATTGAACCTCTTGCCAGACTTGCAGCAGAATTAGGTATTAATGGTATGGGCGTTGGAAGGCTTGTACCTGTTGGTATGGGTGAGCAGATGAAAGACTTAATTTTGAATCCTAAAGAAACTAAAGATTGGTATCTTGAGTGTGAAAAAATCAACCAACGTTTTAAGAATGATAGCATTAATTTTAATGTTGGTTATCATTGTTCCGATGGTATGTATCAAGCTATAAGACCAGGTATTAATAATCCTCAAACCAGTCATGGTTGCTCCACTCCATTTGATGTATTTACATTATTACCAAACGGAGATGTTGTTCCCTGCAGAAGACTACCAATTGTAGTTGGCAATATTAAAGAAAAGAGTTTTTTAGAGCTTCATTATTCAAGCAATAAGATTTGGAATCTTAAGAACTGGGAGAACAGATCAGAAGAATGCAAAACCTGTAATTCTAAAGATGAATGCAGAGGCGGAGGTATGTGTATTGCTTATGGTTACTTTGGAACACCATACGCTCCTGATCCAGATTGCGAAATAGCTTTTGGAGATGAATTATCTGAAAAAAAGTACAAAAAGAATCCTGATTCTGAGAAAATAACTTATTTTAAGCATTACATCAATAATTTAAGATTTGACCTTAAACCAATGTCAAGTAATGAAACAAATAGAACAATAAGAACTGTTAAGATTGACAAATTAGATAAAGTAAAAGATGATGAAATCGATATTTTAGTATTTGATTTTGAAGAGCAGGACCTAAATTCAAGAACAGGACAAAAAATAAATTTTTTTCTTAAAGGTTTAGAATCAAGAAATATTAAATTTGATCTAGGGAATGCCTTACCTAACTGTATATTTGACATGTATTCTTTAAAAGAATTCAATTTTAAAACACCCAATAAATGCTTTGACTGCCCTAGTCTTTTCCACTTAGAAAACAACAAAAGAATTGTTTTTTGCAACGAAAGAAAAGGACCTGATTTAAAGTTCATGAACAACAAAAAACAAATATGGGAATATCATGAACTATTGAAAGATTATGATAAACCAAAATATTTTGAAAAATGCAAGAATTGTGTTCATAAGGTTAGGGGGACTTGTTTTTATATAAACAACTGCAGATTACAACCAACAACAAAAGAAAAAAAACTGGTTTAAAAGTAATTGAAACAACAATAAGGAATTACTAAATATATATAATATCATTTTTAACAAAATTATTAAATCCTTTAAACAAACTAAAATGACTAAACAAACAATCTTACATTTGCATCCTTTTTGTAATAAAGATAATTCTGATTTTATTTTTCTTCCTGCAGGAATTGTTGGCGTAATAAACAATCTTCGAAAGAATTATTTCAAAATAATTAGTATTAATGTTCCGTTAGAAATGAAATTGAATCCTAACAAAAATATTAAAGAAATTCTTAAAAAAATAAATTTTAAGATTGTAATTATAGATTGTCACTGGTATTATTTTTTGTATGGAGCTCAAGAAATTGCAAAAATTTGTAAAGAGATTAATTCCGAATGCATTGTTATTGTCGGAGGGTTTTCAGCAAATTTCTTTAGAAAAGAAATTTTAAAAACATCAAAAAACATCGATGTAATTATTAAAGGCGATTCAGAAAGTTTGATGCCGGATATATGTAAAGACTTAATTTACAAAGGAAAAAATGCATTAACAAAATTCCCAAACATAATCTACAAAAATAGATTTGGATTTATAAAAGATAAAAAAATAACTTATTTTGATAACAATATAAACAAGTTTGATTATATTGATATAACTTTTATGAGACATTGGAAAGAATATCTGCAGTTTTCTCAAGGTGTAAAAGCTCCAGGTATATCTCAAATAAAAAAAGAAAATGAAAAATTTTTTTATCTCCCAACTCAAAAAGGGTGTCAAAATTCTTGTCCTTCATGTGGTGGAAGCAAATATTCTTATAAAATACTTTCTAACAAAAAAGAAATATCTGTAAGATCTCCAACTAACATAATAAAAGATATAAAAAAACTCAAAGATTTAGGAATTAAAAAATTAATGATTTCAGGAGAATCTAATCTTAACAAATGGACTTACATTCTAAAAGAGTTAAAAATAAATAAAATATTTCTAAACATAATATTTGAAGAATGGCAACTACCAAAAAAAGAATTTGTTAAACAAATGATTTCATATGCAAAAAATACTGATTCAGGATTTATAATTTCTGCCCTTTCAGGAAATGAAATTATTAGAATAAAGAATGGAAAACATTTCAAAAATAACAAAATTTTAGAAATTGCAAAAATTATTTCAAAATCTGAAAATAGTTATGTATCTTTCTGGTTTGCACCAAATCTTGTTGGTGCTACAACAAAACATTTTCAAGAAACAATTTCCTTTGCCAAAGAACTATTGGAACTTAATGTTCTTGCACCAAAACCAAATATAGATGTTTTAATTGGACCAATGGAGATAGATCTCACAAGTTATGTTTATTCGAATTTCTCATCTTTTAGTTTATCAGAACCTGTCTGGAATTATAAATATTTCATAGATTTTTTAAAAACAAAACCCGAAGGAGAAAAACTTGGAAATATGTCTTTCTCAAGTAAACATATAAACATTAAACAATGTAATCAGCTTTGTGAAGATTTTAAAAATATAATATTAACAATGAAAGAAAACATCGAATATTTCAGGGGGAAAAAAGTTTATCCACTTGATAAAAATTTGGAAATTAAAGATATTGAAATAAAAAATTATGGTGTTTTTCTAACTATATTAAATAAATCCAATAAAAATATT
>NZBB01000043.1 GCA_002686295.1 Candidatus Woesearchaeota archaeon | reverse complement strand
GTGGTCGTGGTAGTTCTGGTAGACATTCTTCTGGTGTTGGTCGTTCTTCTGGGAATTCTCGTGGTCGTGGTAGTTCTGGTAGACATTCTTCGAATAGAAAAAGATCTTCTGGAAACTATCAGAAAGACAGCTCTAATAGTAATGATTCAGATAAAAGTTCTTCAAGCAAAGGAGGATTTAATAAAGGCAAAAGATTTAATAATCGTTCTAAGTCTTTCGGCAGAGGAAGATATAATAAACGTTAGTTTTTAGAAAAATTTATAAACTATTATCAGGTTATATTTTTTAATATTTTTTTGGAGAAAAAACAAATGAATGGAAAAGTTAAGTGGTTTAATGAACGTAAGGGTTTCGGATTCATAGAAGGTGAAGACGGAGAAGATTATTTTGTTCATCAGACAGCATTACCTGATGGTGTGCGCCTGCGTGAAGAAGATAATGTGTCTTTTGAAGTTAAGGATACTGATCGCGGAAAACAAGCTCAGAACGTTAAAGTAGATTAATTATATTTTGACAAAAAGTCTGTATTGGCTGAGTTAGATTTTATTAAGAATCCATAATTTTATTTTTTAGATAATTCTTCTGCTAGTTCAATATATTTCTCTTTAGTTCCTTTTTCAAATAGTTCTTTTTCGGCTTTTTCACAAGCCACAAGTATTTCTTCTTGTTTTTCTTCTGTCAGAACTTCATCAGCCATTGGATAAAGTATGTTGTCTTCTTTGAAT
Organism: Candidatus Woesearchaeota archaeon; assembly: GCA_002686295.1. Classification (GTDB taxonomy): domain Archaea; phylum Nanobdellota; class Nanobdellia; order Woesearchaeales. Next base: position 13,981 of record NZBB01000043.1, on the reverse strand, counting down.
ATATGATCCTGCAATAAATTTGTGTAACCTATGGCATTTTCTAATAATTTTTTTTTGTTATTCTCTTCTAGACTTTGTATCATTCCTTTCACAAATTCTCTTCCTATTGTGTGTTCATGAAGCATTTGCTGTGTTGGGTTACAGTGCATCTTTCCTTCAACTTCTTCCTTGCATAGTTCTTTAAACAGTATATTTTCTTCTTTTACGTGATGAAATTTATCTGCATAATTCTTTATGAAATCTATTGCTTTATTAAAGAATTCTTTGTTAATATTGTTTTCATTTTCTATTTTTTCACATTCCTTTGTTATTGAATCAATTACTTTTAATATGTGTTTGTGTTCTTCTGACAATATCGTCGTTGCTTTTTCCATTTTGTTAGTTATTAATATTGTTTTTTTTATAGTTGATGGTTTAAATCAAGTCTGTATAGTTCTTTTATTGCTTTTATTACGAAAGGGTCTTGTTGATATGTTTTCATAGCTGTTATTTCTGTATCCTGTTCGTAGTCTTTTATATCTGTTATGTAGTATGTGTTTTGATAGTATAAGTCATCTCTTGCATGCACAAATTCATGAAGTAAAGTCATAGTCATATCATTGTTTGATTCTATCTCTGGCAAGTATATGCTTATTAATAGTTCAGAAGGGTCATACATTCCTTTTAATCCTTCAGGATGTGGTTTTTTATTGAAATCTAAGTATACTCCTTCTTCACAAACTTTCACTACTTCATCAATCGTTAGCATTTAGGAATGTTATTTTAGAATTATAGTTTATTTAAGCTTTTCTATTTGATATTGCAGGTCTGCTTTGTTGATTGTTATTTGCATTTTGACAATAGTTTCATAAAGATCATTATTTTTTAATTCTTGCATTTCTAGAATTTTTGATCCTCTTGTAGTTGTGTTGTATGTTATAGCTATATTTCTTGTTAAATTATTTTCTCCACTTAATTCTGATATGGTAAATTTCACTGCTGCATTTCTTGATGATAGTATTGCTTTCTTTTTTGCCATCGAACGGGTTTTTGATATTCCATTAGCATACACTTCATAATAAAAATTTTTTTCATCTTTCCCAGTTTTTTTTACATAACTCATATTTCCATGTCGATTAGTTTGTGCATTTTTCATCAAAACATCTTTCATACTTGTTTTCTTCCAGAATCCAAATATTTTTGATGTAATGCCTGTTATTACTTGTTCTGTCTTGTCTTTTGGTGTTAAGTTTGCAGCGTTTATCTGAGCCGGCAGAGTTGATGTTAATGCACTTAGTACTATCAACATTCCTATCATTAATCTTCTGAATGAAAATTTTGGTGCATGTTCTATCATCGACAGGTTTCTGTTCACTTCTGGTGTATTGTATTTTCCTAAGCCCATTCTTATGTGTTCTGATATGCTAAGTATTTTTTTATCAATTATTTCAAATAGTTTTTTCTCTTTTTCAAACAATTTTCTGAATTCGTCATATTTCCCTTTTTTTAGCTGATGTATTTGTTCTAGCAATAGTGTTAGTGTATGATTTCTTCCGAGTATTGGGTGTCTAAAAACCACGTCTTCTAACACCATAATTTTTTTTATCATGCTTATTAGAGGTTCTGAGAGTTTTTGGTCGTATGCTCTTATTCTGTCTAATTTGTGTTCAGGGTGTATTCCTTTGAATTTTGTAAACATCCAGCTTACTTTATTGAAGAATTGTAGTTCTTTATCTATCAGTCTTATTAGTTTTTTCTCATCTTCTTTTGTGTTTAGTGTTTCTACTAATTGTTCTTTTCTTTCAAGAATGTTTTCTTCCTGATATTCTTCAAGTACTTTAAGGATTGTTCTGGTCATCCTCATGTAAATCTTTTTTAGAACCGCTGTTTTATCAATCATTTAATGGTTTATTAGAAAAAGTTTATTTAAGCTTTTCTATTTCTTTTTTTCTGTAATTGTGGAGTTGTAGATATATTAATCTTGCTTCGTTGAGTTTCATCTCAACTCTTATTTCTTCTTTTTCGTCTTTTTTTTCTCCCCAGTAACCAATAAGTTTTCTTAATGGATGTGTTTCTTCATCATATATATCTAATAATCCTATTTTGCTAAGATGATTTCTTACTTTTTCTTTCATTAAATCAAGGACTGATTCTTCATAATCTTTTAATGTTTCATAACAGTCATATTCTTCCAGAAAGTCAAGTATTTCTTCATACAAATAATAATTGTCTTTTGTTCTTTGCTTTCCAAGTTTATCTCTTAAATCGTCTTTTCTGATAGATAGAATATGATTTATATATTTTTTTTCTTTATTGTCAAGAAAGCTTTCTTTTAATATTTCTTCTATTGTTAAGTCTGAATATTCTTTTCCCATCACATAAAGAGTTTTTAAGAATATTAAAAAGCTATTTGTTCAAAACTTTGATTTTATTTATAATGATGGTTTGAATATTTTCCTTTTATTACTTTTTTACTTTTTTCTATGGTTTTGTATATTGAATATCCGCATAATGCGGCTCCAAGAAGCAATCCTGCAACATTAAAAAAAGCAACATCTTTTACTTCATTTCTTCTTACCATATATAATTCGTCTCTCGTATTGACTAATTTTGTTTTAATATAATTTTGTTGTGTGTTGTTTTGTTCATCATAGAATTTGCTCATTATTTCTAGTTCATCAACTGTTTGTTTTAAATCTCTGGTTGGTGTTTTGAAGAATAGAACTTCTTCTAAGGTGTTTGTTTTTGAGATTAATGAATCTAGGTTGTCTTTGTTGATTGGGGTTGTGTTTATAATTTCTTTTTTATATAAATTGTTAACTTCATTAAATGATTCTTTAACTTTGTCATTATGCTCATCATTAATGGATTCTATGTAAATTTTTCCGCCTATTGTCGCACCTGCAACACCTATTAATGTTTTTCCCGCATTTTTTGCTCTGTATTTTAATTCTTCTCTAATTCTTGTTTTTTCTGTTTCTGTTAGTTCTTCGTTCATTTCAATTCCTCGTTTAATATTTTATCTAAAACTATTTGTACGTTCTTTTCGTTTCTTGATTGTTGATATGCTTCTAATGCGTTTTTATAAAAATCCATGATTTGTTTTTTGTCCCAAGAATCCATTTTAGAACTCCATTTCTTTGTTTTCTCTTTATAGATTTCAGCTATTTCTAGTTGGTAGTCTCCTCTTTGATTCCATTTTTCTTGAGTTAGTTTAATATCCCATTTATCAAAAAGTGTGTGTGAATCAGAATATAACGCACTTGTTTCAACAAAATTTTTTGTTACAATTTTTTCTATTGTTTCTTTGTCTTCTAAAACATTGTAAAGTTCTAGAGAATCTGAGATTTCGTTTCTTTCTTCAAATCTTTTAGCGAGAGCTTTTATTTTTGAATCGTCTCCTGTTTTTTTATATTCTTTTGTTAATAATTCTATGTAATTCAGTGGTTTTTTTTTCATTTCAATTCCTCCTTTTATTACCTCTGTTTGATGACAACAGAAATCTTAAGAAGATATTTATACTTTATGATTAAAGTTTATATACTTACTTAAACTATATATAAAAAAGAAAAGTTTAAATACTTCCTTTTATTTCTAAAGAGAATGCAAAGAAAACTTGTACAGCAGGGAAGCTCAACATTGATGATATCTCTACCATCAAAATGGCTTAAAGAACACAATCTAATCAAAGGAAGCTCTATAGAATTGAACGAATCGCAGAATGAAATAAACATATTTGCTTCAGCTTCTCAGGCAAAAAAAAAGCTGAAAGCAAAAGCAACATTAAAAGAATCAAGTTCTATTGGAAAAAGAATTCTCATCTCACTATACACGCAAGGTTATGATCAAGTAGTATTAGAATTTCATCAGCCAATGATTAAGGAAATAGAGAAAACAACATCTCAATTAATTGGTTTTGAGATAATAAGTCAAGAAAAAAACTCTTGCATAATTCAAGATGTTACAGGGGTTGAAGATTCAGATATAGATGTTCTTATAAGAAGATTATTCCTTCTGACAAAAAACATGGGTTCAGATTGTTTAACAGCAATAAAAGATGACGATAAAGAAATACTGGAACAAATGGAATATAGAGACAACGATATAAACAAATTCTCGTATTACTGTCAAAGATTATTGGCAAAGAAAGGTTATGTTGAGAAAGAGAAAATAATTCCTCTTTATGCAATTGCTGATTCGTTGGAAGAAATAGGTGATGAATATAAAAAATTATGTCGTAAGATCATGAAGAATGAGCTAAAGTTGAATTCAAAAGAAATAGAATTATTGTCAAGAATAAACAACTTTTTGGATTACTGCTATAAATTTATTTATACTATGAAAGAAGATGAAGCAAATAAAATAAGCGAGAAATATTCTGAGTTCAAGAAATTGTTTGAAAAGAAAAACTCAATTAATAAAGAACTATTGAATAATTTTGAAATAATATCTAAAAGATGTGTGAAGATTGGAAGGGCTTTTCTGCCGTTTTTATCAAATATTGAGAGAAATTAATTATCTTGTCAACAAGTTCATGATTATGCTCTATTAAAGGATTTTCTATTGTCTGATATAGATGATTAAGCATATCTTCTTTGCCTTTTTCATAGAGCGATATGCTTTTTTCAAACTCTTCATTGTCTATTGATTCAAGATTTTTTAAGTGTGAACTAGCCCATTCAGCTCTTGAAACAGATGATTTAAGATTTCTTACAAAAGCGGTTTTGCAATAAGTGTCAATGAATTCATCATTGCTTTTTATGATTTTTTCATCTTTGTTTGTGTAATCAATAAAATGTTGTAAAAGTGAAGTTTTTTCTTTATCAGAAAGATTAGTTCCTTCATACTCTAAAAGAATTACTAAATCGTTTTGCATCCCTGCATAGCAAGAGCTTTCAAAATCTATATGAACAAAACCTTCTGTAGTCACAAAAACATTTCTCGGATGAGGACTTTTATTGTAGAATTTCTCAGAATTAGCTAATGGTTGAAGATATTCTATTGCAATATCTTCTAGCGAATAAATAAGTGGTTTTTCTTTTTCAAAATCATTTAATTTGTTGATTCTTCTGCTAAATCCTTCTTTAAACCATTCAGAAATGTTCTTTTCATCCAAAGTTCCATAAAATGATTTAAGCTGTTTGTTTTTACCTTTTGTTTGAATATCAGAAATCTCTCTTATTAATGGCTTTAAGATTTCTAACTTATAGTTTGAAACTTCATCGTTTGTTAATGCTCCTTCTTTTTGTTGTTGATTTGCTTTGCAAAGGAGTTCGTGAAGCAAAGGAGAATCTATTTTGTTCATTCTCAATGAATTTGTTTTTTTATTTCTGCTAAATATTTCAGGTGTTTTTATTACTCCTTTTAGAGCATTTATTCCTTCAATCTCTGCTTCTAATGATTTCTTTTTTTTACAGGTTTTTTTGTAGATTGTTTTATTTGAATAGTTGAAGTCAACTAGTTCATAAGAAATTACATCGCATCTTGAATCTGTTTCATATTTTGAATGTGTTATCTTTCCAAAACTCCATGATTCGTTATAATAGGTGTATGCTGATACTTTTATCTCATTGTTCTCTCCTTCTACTTCAATGAAATTAATTAATTCATCATAAATAAACAAATCTTCAATAGGTGTTGTGCTTTTGTTTTTTTCAAAAAATTCTTTTTTTTCAGCTTCTTCCAGTCTTATTTTTTGAGAATTGTTTTTATTAAAGTTCTGTGTGTTGTCGCTCACTTCATAAATTTTTTCTCCGAAGAAGTTTTCTTTAACAGTGATAAATGAAGATTTATCTCCATATTCTAATCTTGCACAAAGAATTTCTTTTTCATATGTTGAATTTTGTTCTGAAGGAATGTTGAATGCAGGTATTTGACTTGTATATGTTTCCCACAAGTTTTTTTGTTTAAAAACAGAGTCAAATAAACCTTCGTTGATAGTTTGTGTTGCTTTGATTTTGTCACTTATAGTTGGTATGATTTTAATGTTGTTGTTTATAGTCTGTGTTGTTTTAATGTTTTTAGCAAAAGTATTTATGCTGTCTTGTTGTTTGTTTATTTGTTTGACTAAGTCATTAATGTTGATTGTTGTGTTGAGTGCTTTCATTGATGTTTCATATGTTGTTCTCATCTCTTGAATTTTCTTTTGGTTTTCAATACCAAGAATCCCTTTCATAGAAATATTATATGTTGTTTGCAGATCTTGTATTCTCTCAGACAATTCATTTGTTTCTAACAATGATTTGCTTAATTTATTTAGAAAATCGTTCATTTTTTAGTTGGCTTATATTTTTTCACCACATCTATAAAGTTTCCTATCCTATATAGATCGTGTTTATCGATATTTTCTTTTTCCAAGAATTTTCTTTTTCTTTGAAAATAATCTTGAATAATTAAAAGTCTGTGATAGTCTTTCACTTTTATATTTGTTCCTCGTTCATTTATTTTTCTCATAACAACTATCTCTTTTTTACAAAAATCGGCTATTTCACCATATGTTGTTGGCCCTGGTTCGCACAATTTACATATGGACTCTTTCTTTAGCAACATTTTCAACACTTGCCAGTGGTTAAAATAGAAACATTTAAATATTTATCTATAATAATGGTTTTATGTTAGACAGACTTGTTAAAGCAAGAAGAATAGCGAGGCACCCTAAGAATTTTATTAAAGGACGAAAATTAATTAAAAAAAAAGAATTAAATGATTCTTTAACTAATCTTTTAGAAACCAAATATGATAAAGGAAGAGAGATATCCTTATTTGCAATAGATACAAACAATTATTTTTCTAATTTGAAAACAAACAATCCTGCTGTCTTCAAGCAAGCAATTTCTTTATTAGAGAAAGACTATGAACAAACAAAACTTGTTTATCAGGAATTTCAAGGAAAGAATTCTTCTGCTCATTATTATGATGTTAATTATAAGAATCACAGTTCAACACTTAAGGTTATAATTAAATATGTAAAAAATGAAAAATGACTGAAATCGGACTAATAGGTGTTCCAATAGAAACAGTGCCTATTCGAGACGCAGCAATTATAATGTCTGCATATATTCCGTCTATAACTGATTCTATAAGAGAGAAAATAATTGATAGCTCAAAAGAGAAATCTTTGAAAGTTCATGATTTAGGAGAATTATTTCTAGGAGAATTCTATGACCCAGGTTTTAAGATTGACAGAAAAGAGGGCATCCCTGCAGAGTTTTATCCTGAAAAAATTCAAACAAGAGATTTTAATCTTTTAGAGAGAGGAAGAGAATATTTGTTTGATTTAGAGGATAAACTCGACTTAATAATAGCTATAGGTCCAAGTCATCTTGGTGCGATGGCACTTTATCAAGAAGGGGATGAAGTTGCCAGACTAGATTATCATTCAGATTTTTTGGATTTTGACTATAAAAATATTCACTTCTCTTACGCAAGTTATATGAATTGGGTTGAAAAAAACGTTAAGCCAGTAAGAATTACAAATTACTTTGTAAAAGAACGCTTTGACGCAGGTGTTCTTGGTTTTGATTCAAAAAGTATAGCAGATGAAAGGTATTTAACATCAAATCATTTTGACATAGACGTTGATTGTTTCAATTCAAACTATAGAATCCAAGATGTTTATCCTCATCCGGAAGGAGAATCAAAAGAAGCAACACCTGAGAATGTGTTGAATATGATTTCTAAAGCAGTGCCAAATAAAATAGGTTTTTGGGAGTATAGAGAAAAGTATGATTACAATAATATTGGATTGGAATTAATCGTTGATTCAATATCTGCAGTTTCTAGATTGATTGAACAGAAAAGTTTAAAAATAACTAATTAACTATTGTTAAACAATTGTTTTTATAACAAAAAGATTTTAGGAGGTTTTTATTATGAAACAACAAACAAAACAACTAATTACTAAAGACACAACCATAGGTGATGCTGTACAACAGGTGCCGGAAGCAGTAGAAATATTGATTGCAGAAGGAATACACTGTGTAGGATGTGGAGCTGCAAACTGGGAAACACTTGAACAAGGACTTGCAGGTCATGGAAAAAATGAAAAAGAAATAAAAACAATGATTGATAAAATAAATAAGTTAGCTTCAGAACAGGAGAGAAATCCTGATTCAATAACAATAACAAAAAAAGCATCAAAGAAGGTGAAAGAGCTATTGAAAAAAGATAAAAAGAAAGATCATTTCTTAAGAGTTGAAGTTATTTCAGGAGGTTGCTCTGGAAGTAAATACAGTCTTGATTTTGACAATAAACACTTAGAAAAAGATGTTGTTATTAAATCAAATGGAGTGGAAATGCGTGTTAACAAAGAAACATTGGATATGTTAAAAGGAACAGAAATAGACTATGTTGACAGCCTTCAAGGTTCAGGATTCAAAATAAGCAATCCAAACGCAGAAAATAGTTGTGGTTGTGGAGACTCGTTCAATTAATCTGTTTTTTTAAGAAAAATATTTTTTAATTTTTCAATTATGTCAAGAGATTCATGCATGTAATTATCATCAATCTTTAAACAAGGAACTTGAGGAAAACCTGCAAGTTCTAATAATTCTTTTTTTATTATTCTCATTCTGCCATGTTTCTTTTACAGAAATATTTATATTATTTTCTTCCAAAAAATTAGTAACCAGTTTGCAATAAGGACAGCCATTACCGATGTATAATGTGAGATTCATCCTTACAACTCTTCTATTTTTATTGCATCAACAGGGCAAGATTCAGCTGCCTCTTGAGCTTCACCAAGCTCTTCAATTTTCAGAATCCATAATCCTGGCTTATCCTCTTTTCCTTTCAGCAAATCAGCCTTGCCGTCATCATTCATTTCAAACCTTTCAGGGTCAAGAGCAGCACAAGCAGCTGCACCAATACAAGCATCCCTATCATAAATAATTTTAAATCCAGCCATAAAAATACCTCAATAAAACTCTATAAAGAATTTCTTTTTATATTTTTTCTTTTTTTTGAAGCTTCAATCTAAAGAAATTTAAAGACATAAGAATCTCTTTTATTCTATGAATGAAAAAAGTCTTGAAGATAAATTATTTGATGAACTGGCTTTAGCTGCTGAACCTTATAACTTAGCGGTTGTTGAGAAAAATAATGATTTCTTGTTTCCTTTGATAGAGCTCGAATTTTTTGAGAGAAGCAGTTATGAGAAAAAAGGATTTAATTTAATGATAAATAACTATTTTTTCAAACCAAAAGCATTATTTATTTATCATAGAATAACTAGTAGACTCGGAAGTAAATGGTTTAACAATCCTAATCACGAAATATTTCTTGCAGTTTGTGATTATTTAGAGAAAAGATTTCAAAAACAAATAATTCTTGAGTCAGAATTATTGCCATATAAAAAAGAGGTTTATTCAGCATGAAACTATCTAAAAAAGATAAGGATTTAGAAAAAAGAATAAGAAGACATATTAAAACATTGAAAAAAGAAGAGAATAAGCTCTATGAATGTCTGGAATACATAAAAAACGGACCATACAGTCCTTTTGAAAAAGCTTTTCCAGAATGGCTAAAAAAGAATTCATCATCAACATATAATGATTAAAAACATTTAAAAAACATTATTACACTCTAAAATGGGTGATTTTGATATGCAAACAAAAGTTATAACTGCAACAGGAGATGCAGAACTGGAGCAAAAAATAAATTCTTTTATAATTGGAAAAAACGTTATTGACATTAAATTGACAGAATGGGTTAGTTATAAAGATGAACACGGAGCATACACTGCTTTTGTTCTGTATGCTCAGGGAGTGCCGACAAGACAAGTTCAGGCAAGATTGATTGCTGTAGTTAGCGAAGTAGAGATAGAACAGCAGGTTAACGCCTTCATTTCTAATAAACAGGTTGTTGACATAAAATACACTGAATGGGGTGATTTTGATTCTCAAACAGGTGGATATACAGCTTTAATAATATATATTTCGGAATCAAGATCGGAATCAGGAGCAATTCAACAACCACAAGCTCAACCACAAGCTCAACCACAATCAACTACTCAAACAACTCCACAGTTTAACGCAATATGAAACGTTTTTGTTTAAAAAATTATGAGATTAGGAATAGATATTGGCGGAACAAAGATTGAAGGAGCTCTTGTAACAGATAAAGGCTTAATAATAAAGAAATTAAGGTATAAGACAGAATCAAATAAAGGTCGGAGAAAAATCCTGAAAAACCTGTTATATGTTATAAAATCGCTCGATAGTGATAAAGTTAAAAAAATAGGTTTAAGCATAGCAGGAATAATAACCAAAGGAAAACTTGTTTTTTCTCCGAATTTGAAATCATTGGAAGGATTAAATATGTCTTTATTACTTGAGAAAAAACTGGCTAAAAAAGTTCTTCAGGAAAATGATGCAAATTGTTTTGCAGTTGCAGAACACATGTTTGGAGCTACAAAAGGATATAAGAATGCGGTTGGATTGATAATAGGAACTGGTATTGGAGGAGGAATAATAAAAAATGATGTGCTTTTCAAAGGTAAGAAAGGAGAAGCAGGAGAATTTGGTCACACGGTATTTATTAACTCGGAAAGGTTTGAGAATCTTTGTTCCGGACCTGCAATCGTAAAAAGGTATAAATCAAAAGGTGGAAAAATAACTAATCCAAATCCTAAAAAGATTTTTTCATCAAAAGAAACAATTGCTAAAGAGATAGTCAAGGAAACACATGTTTATTTGGCAAAAGGATTATCAGAAATAATGAAGCTTCACAAACCAGAAATAATAGTTTTAGGCGGAGGACTTAGCAATCTTTCAATTTACAGAAGATTAATTGTAGAAGTTAAAAAACATACTCAAATGAACTTTAGAATTGTAAAGAACAAATTAGGTGATAGTTCAGGAGTCATAGGCGCTGCTATGCTGAGATAAAATCGTAAAATTTATATACTTGTATTGTAAATCAAATATTATAGGAGGAAAATATTATGAAGAATCTTTTTTCAGCACTAAAAAATCTAAAAAAGAAACCTGAATTTGAAGAAGAGGAAGGTGGAGGAGAATACGTAGAGATAGATACGGAAGCTGAAAATAAACGATTAGAAAAAGTTGTTGTCAGACCATTTATAATGGAAGATTTCTCTGATATAAAAGAAATTCTAGATTCCTTGAGAGGAGGCCAAACAATTGCGTTGGTCAATATTAAACCATTGAAAGACAAAGACTTAGTTGAATTGAAAAGAGCCATTAACAAGCTTAAGAAAACTTGTGATGCTATAGAAGGAGACATAGCAGGATTTGGTGAAGACTTCATTGTTGTAACACCAAGTTTTGCAGAGGTTTACAGAACTAAGTCTACAAATAATGTGGAGTAAGTTCTAAATATTAACATTATATGTATATATGCTATAAATTGTTTGTAGGTATGAGAAATGGTTGAAAAAGATGAAATGAATGTTTTGGAAGGAGAAACATGTGCTTTTTGTAATAAAAAAACTTTAACTCTTAGTGAGGTTGAAAGAGATATTCCTTTTTTTGGAAAAGTATTCATATTTTCAATGGATTGCAATAATTGTAATTATCATAAAGCAGATGTTGAGGCGGTTGATAAACATCCTCCATCAAAACAAGCAATAGAAGTTGATTCTGAAGAAGATATGAAAATAAGAGTAATTAAATCAAGTAAGGCAACTATTAAATTTGGAAGATTGGGTGGTATTGAACCAGGTTCATCATCTAATGGTTATGTCACCAATATTGAAGGTCTTCTTAATAGAATGAAAAAACAAGCAGAGAATATAAGAGATGAAGCAGACGATAAATCAGATAGAAAGAAAGCAAAAAATGTTGTGAAAAAGCTCACGAGAATAATGTGGGGTCAGGAAAAACTCAAGATAACAATGGAAGATCCTGAAGGAAATTCTGCTATAATATCTGATAAGACTGTTAAGTTATAGTAATTTTGAACCTAAAGTTGCTAATTTACTTCTTTCACCATCTTTTAAAAAAATTGTTGCAGTTATTTCTTCAAGTTTCATTCGTTCTGAAGCAAAACACAATCCGTTAGTTAGTTCATTAAGTCCTTTCTTGTCAATCTGTTGTGGATCTCCTGTAAGAATTATCTTTGAATTATCTCCTATTCTGGTTATTATTGTTTTAACTTCCAAAGGATCAAGATTTTGTGCTTCGTCTATTATCATATACACGTTTTCTCTAGAACGACCTCTTATATGCTGTAATGGTTGTATCTCAATGAATTCATTGTCAAGAAGATAATCTTCCATTTCTCCAGATTTTAATTCTGAAAGAGCTTTTCTCTTTGTAGGCGAGTTATGAATTTTTTTTACCAATTCTTCTTTCATAGTACCAGTTATATTATCAAATATAGGATTCATCCATGGCTCCATTTTTTCCTTTATATTGCCTGGAAGATATCCTAATTCTGGTCCCATGGAAATATTAGGTCTTCCAATAACTAATGTTTCGTAAATATTGTTTTTCTTTCTTGAATTATTAGTTCTTAATTGGTATAGTCCTGTTGCAACACTAAGTATTGTTTTTCCAGTTCCTGCAGGACCAATAAGATTCACTAGTCTAATATCTCTTCTTAAAAGTGCGTTTAAAGCTAAGCTTTGTTGTATGTTTCTTGAATTTATTCCAAGTATGTTTGATTTCTTTCCTGCTAGATATGGAACTTTTATGTATCCTCCATTTTTTAAACCAATAATTCTTTTTTTATAAGAAACTAGCACAAAATCTCTATTATTTAGTTCTCCTTCTTTAAAAGAATTAATTTTATAGTTTGAACTCTTTAGTATTAAATATTCATTAGGAATAAGCGATTCTATGTTTAGCTCTTCTAAAGGCATGGCTTGTTTTGAGCTTATAAAGTAATCTATTATTTTGTCTTCAACAGTTATTTCTCTCCAACCTTTGTAAATATCACGGTATTTTTCTATTGATTTTGCAGCTCTCCAGTCTGAAGCATTTAATCCAATTGATTCTGCTTTAATAAATAAATTTGAATCATTTGTTACAAGTTCAACTTCTCCTTTATTTCTTTCTTTTATAGTGTTTGCTATTGAAAGTATTATATTGTCATTTTCTTTTCCATGATATTGTCTTAGAAGTTTTTTTTCTAATGAATCATTATAATCATATTCTACTTTCACATAGTAATTTTTGCTTATTTCTACTCCTTTTGAAAGTTTTTGTTTTTTTGTTTGAGAAATCTTTTTTAATTCTCTTGAAAATAAATGTGCATTCAATCCTCTTGAACTATGTTGCTCTTTCTTAAAAGAATCAATCTCTTCAAGAACTACATAAGGAATAATTAGAAAATTTCTAATATCATTTCTTTTTGGAGCAAATGAATATATTGCTTCTAAAGCATCCAATAAATAAATATTTGTGTCTGTTACAAAATATTGATCCATTGTTCTCACTTTAAAGCAGTTTCTCTAATTCTGATAGTATACTTCTATATTCTCTAAACTGATAGAAATTTGTGTTTTCTGCTAAAGGATTTTTTTTCAAATATTTTTTTGAACCTTTATAAACTGCTTTTCCTATTGATTCATAATATTTATTTCCATTTTCATTCAGCAATTCTTTTATCAAACCAAGCAAACTATTTTTATTTAATTCTCTTTTAAACTCTATTTCATATGGTGTTTGATTATGAATATTTGTCATTATCATATAGGATTTCATTTTTCTCATAGTATCTGATTGGATGTGTCTTAATCTATTAATATCAATAGTTTCAAAGGCAATTACATCTCGTTTTTTTCTTTTCAAACCTTCTGAAAATACTTTTCCAATCTCAGAAAAAGAGTTTGTTTTCAATAAATCTTCAATTATAAAGCAAATATTTGTACTTTTATTAACCATAAAACACCCTGTTTTTTGTATTGATTAAAGACTATATAAACGTTTCTATTCTTGAATAGTTACATAAAATATAAATATTTCCTAATTAATTTATTATAAAAATTCTCAAAAATCATTTCATATTTCACTATTTTTAACATTTTAAAATTATGTTT
>NZBB01000042.1 GCA_002686295.1 Candidatus Woesearchaeota archaeon | reverse complement strand
TTCATTTATTTCACCCATTATTAAACAAAAGTAATTAAAAGAAATATTTAACTCTTTCTAGAAGTAAACTTTAAATACTGATAATAAATCTTTTTATCACCTTATCAACAACGACTCTGAATGCGTCGCGACCAACAGAAGCATTCCTGGTCGAACTTGATAAATATCGCCTCCGTGGCTTAGCGGTATAGCGCGACATTGGTAAATTTGCATTATAAATACTTTTAATGCAAATAACAAAGATGTCGAGGTCCCGAGTTCGATTCTCGGCGGAGGCTTTCTTAAGCTCCAACATAGAAAAACTAATTTCTAATTGTCCAAAATTTAGTCGCTTCTCGCAACTATGTGATTGCATTTATCACATTTTAGCATCACGTATAAGGTTTCGTGGACTTCTCTCCTTCCTATCTCTGTGAACTGACCCCTACACAATTCACAAATGCCCTTGGTTATGACCATTCTATAATTATAGTATGTTTTGTATTATAAATAATTTTCCAAAAAAAGCTTTTTTAATAGAAACGTTCGGTTTGGAAGGAAGTTCATGTGAATTTTTTGTTCTCTATCGAGCGTTGAGCTCTTGAGACGTATATGCCCCGAAGGACTAAACTATACTTCCAAACCCGAACAATAGAAAAAATGAACTAACTTATAAAAATGTTATTAAAAAATAGTTTGGAAAAAGATTTATAAACTATTCATTAATCACAATTAGCACAATGACAATAAAAAAAGGAGATAAAGTAAGTATTAATTACACTGGAAGCTTTGATGATGGAAAAGTATTTGATAGTTCTGAAAAGCATGAAAAACCTCTTGAGTTTGAGGTTGGTACTGGAAAAGTCATAAAGGGTTTTGACAACGCAGTTATTGGCATGAATAAAGGCGAAAAGAAAGATTTCAAGATTGAATCAAAAGATGCTTATGGAGATAGAAATCCTCAACTGGTTCAAAAAGTCCCAAGAGATAAACTTCCCAAAGATAAAGAACTTAAATCTGGGATGGTTATGGCTCTGAAATCGCCTGATGGAAAACAAATTCCTGCTATGTTAACTGAAGTTAATGATAAAGAAGTAACTATTGATATAAATCATCCTTTAGCAGGCAAAACTCTAAATTTTAAAATAGAAATTGTCAGTATTAACTGAATTTTCTTCCTGTTTTTCCCCTGGAAACAAGTTGCATATGAGGATATGCTATTTCGATATCTTTTGTCTTGGCGATCTCTCTTAAAAATCCTGAGTTTATCTTTGATTTCATAGCTCTTAGATACCTGTAATGAGCCACATATCGTACATTTAATCTCACAGATGATGTTTCAAGTTCAACCCTCACTATTGGCTCTTTCTTATGGTCTTTCTTTGTATGTTCATTTATATCTTCAATTTTCTTTTTTTCATTTTCGACTTCAACCATTCTTTTTTCAATGATTTCCTTATCTTTTTCTTTAAGAGTCTCTTTATGATGCAGTTTAAGGATTTTTAGAGTTTCCAAGATATTTGTGTGTTTCTCTGATTCTTCTTTTTTTATAGTCACATATTTGTTGACTATTCTAAAAGCAACATCCTTAAGTATTTTTTCTGCTTTCAACCAGTTGCTCTCATAAGTTATGTCAAGCGAAAGTTCAGTCCATAAATAATCGCCTGTTTTCGTAAAATTAGTTATTGTGCTTGTCAAAACCATTTCATTCGGGATCGTAATTATTTTTCCGCTTAATTCATCAGTGTTAGGCAATAATCCGTCAAGCACAGTATACATTATCTGTATCTCAAGAACATCACCTCTTACATCTCCAACTTTTATTCTGTCATTAACTGTATATGCTCTGTTAAATATTAATGTTATCCAGCCAACAAAATTTAGTATTGGCTTCTGCAAAGCAAAGGTAACTCCAAAACCAACTAATCCCAAAGACGTAAGCCAAACGCCAAGATTGCCTATCAATACTGAAAGAACACCTATTATTGCAAGAGTCCAAACAACATATCTTACAATCGACTTAACAGAGTAATACTCTTTCTCTTTACCAACATATTTAAAATATCTTAAAGCCATTTTATTAGCGATAGAAGATACAAAATTAGCTACAACAATTATTATTAAAATGGTTAAAAACTTAGGAATCCAAGAAATCATGAAAGAACTGATCATAGTATAGTTCTCAATTATAGCAGATTTAAATTCTTCTCTAAGAAAATAAATTGAAAAAAATACTAGAAGCAAAGCTCCAAGTATCAAACCTCTTTTTTTCTCTTCCATAAAAACCCTCTTTTCCCCTAAAGAATAAAATTGAGGTTATACTATAAAAACTTTTCTAAAGATAGAATTTTATTAACAACATACAAAACTACAAAACTACAAAACTACAAAAAATTTTATAAATAAAATACCAATCTAAAAAAATAATGAGCGAGGGTTGCAGAGTCTGGTCAAATGCGCAGGACTTAAGCCCAAGAAAGGACATGCATGTATTGAGCATGTAATTAATCATTATTGGTTAGAAATCCTGTCCCTTAGTGGGTCCGTGGGTTCGAATCCCTCCCCTCGCATTAATAATAATTATTTTAAAAACAAAAAAAAACAAAAACAAAAAAAAACAAAAAAAACATCGATAAACATGAAACAAGCAATCATTATCAGGCAGGATTTAAAGTTGCCTAAAGGAAAACTAGCTGCACAGGCAGCTCACGCAGCTTCAGAAGCAGTTTTAAGGAGTGAAAAGCAGAAGATTAAAGATTGGAGAAAACACGGAATGGCCAAGATAGTTTTAAAAGTTAATGGTTTGAAAGAAATCTATGAGTATAAACAAATGGCTAAAGATGAAGGATTAGTAACTGCAGTCATAACAGATGCTGGAAAAACAGTTGTTGCACCAGGAACAGTAACATGCTGTGCAATTGGTCCTGATGAAGATGAAAAGATTGATTCAATTATTTCTGAGTTGAAATTATTATAATTTATCAAAAAGTTTTGCAACTCTTTCCTTTCCTATTGTTAGAATAAAGTTTGCAAGCACAGGTCCTTTTTCTTTGTTAATAAGAACTCTATATGCGCCCTTAAAAAACTCACTGGTTTCTAAGTCATGCTTTTTTATTAATCTATAAAATTCGTTGTGTAGTTCTTTATCATTCCAATCTTTTGCAGATAATATTTTAGAAACTTCTTTCAAAGCGTTCTTAACATTATTTTGTAATTTAAAGTTTGTTGGAATAGAATTTTTAATTTCATATTTAAAATCTTCCGGAGCATATTTCTTAAGCCAATTAATAGCACATTTAGCTCTCACCCTCAATTTTTTCTCGTCATTTTTTGTTTTTATCTCTTTTTTGTAATATTTAATTGCATTATCAATATTCATCTCATTACTTAACAAAACATTGGTTAAATGCCTGAAACCTGGTTGAAAAGGAATCTTTTTTTCAACTTTATTAATTGCTGAAAGTTCATAAATTCTTTTTTGTTTTTCAAATTCTTTTTCTTTCACTTTCTCCTTGCCAAAATATATTCTTTCGCATTTGTCAAAGTCTTCATAAATTTTTATCACATCTAAATCAAAAGATATTGCGAACTCAGCATTTGGTCTTGTACCTACAAATAACCATCTAACTATTTCAGGCTCGTAAATCTCTAAACAAACACTCAAAGTAATAACATTTCCTTTTGAAGAAGATATTTTTCCTCCTGCACCTTTAATTCTTATAAAATCATACATTTGATAAGTCGGAGCAGACCAATTGTACAATTTCACAATTTCTTTTGCGGTTGAAAAAGAACCTCCGATAGTTGAATGATCTTTTCCGCCTGGTTCAAAATCAACTTGTTCATAATACCACCTCATTGCCCAGTCAACTCTCCAAGGTAGTTTAAGAAATGAGGATTTTTTTATGTCAACTTCAATTTTTTCCGAACAGAGCAAACATTCCATCTTAATACTGTGGACACCATCATAATCTGAAAAAGTTATATCGTCTAAACCACACACAGGACAGAATCCTGATATTGGAAGCCAACTATTTGGCAAAGACTCTTTTCTATACTCATTCAGAATTTTTTTTATTTTATCAGAATTTTGAAGTGCTTTTATAATCTCTTTACTATAATCACAATTCCTATACTTTTTTGACTGATAAATATACTCTGGCTTTATTCCAACAATCGCAACATCCTTCTCTACATCAATCTCGTGATGTCTCGCATAGTTCTTCTCTGTTCCAAAAGGATCAGGAATATCAATAATTGGTTTTCTGAGATTCTTCTTCAGCATTGCTTGCTGAGGCATATTACCAGGAACTTTTCTGAAAACATCATAATCATCCCATGAATAAATGAATCTTACTTGTTTCCCTGCATCTTTCAAAGCTCTTACTACTAACTCAACGGTTATTATTTCTCTGAAATTGCCTATGTGTACTGTTCCTGAAGGAGTTATTCCTGCAGCACAAACATATTTATTCTTTTTTCCTTTTTCAGCAAATATTCTTTTTACTACTGCATCCACCCAATGAAAAGCCATGATTATATTAAAAACCAGATTAGTATTTAAATATTTTCGATGGATAGAAACTTTTTTAAACAAATTGTTGTTTTGAAATAGGATGGACAAGATAATAGTTGGTCTCGTCGAGAAAGTAAAACTTAATGGCGGAGAAGAAGTCTTAGCCAGAATAGATACTGGTGCAACAAACAGTTCAATTGATTTAACATTAGCTTCTAAACTAAAACTTGGTCCTGTAATTCAATCAAAACTTATAAAAAGTGCTAATGGAACTAAGTTAAGACCAGTAATTGAATCTGAAATAGAGATTTGCAATAGAAAAACTAAAGCTCATTTTAATCTTGCAGATAGATCTCATATGAAATACCCTGTCTTGATTGGTCAGAATGTTTTAAAAAAAGGATTTCTGATTGACCCTGCAAAGGAGGATAAAAAATGAGGGTAGCAATTATAAGTCTCGGAAGCAAGAGTTCAAGGTGGACTGCTGAAGCTTTAAGAAAATACTTTGAGCAGGTTGATGAGATAAGTTTAAAAGATATTGAAATTAATTTTTCTGGAAAGAATTCTGAAGTATTATATCGCGGTGTGCCTTTAGGAAAATATGATTGTATATATGCAAAAGGTTCATTCAGATATGCCCCATTGCTTCGTTCAGCATCATATCTTTTGACAGATAAAACTTATATGCCAATAAAACCTTCTGCTTTCACAATCGCTCATGACAAGCTTTTAACTCAATTAAAACTGCAACAAAAAAACATTCCCATGCCAAAGACTTACTTGAGTGCAACTACTGAAGCTGCTAAAAACATTTTAAAGAAAATAAATTACCCTATAATTATGAAGTTTCCGCAGGGAACGCAGGGAAAAGGTGTTATGTTTGCTGATTCTTTTGCTTCTGCTTCTTCAATGCTTGATGCATTATCTGCTCTGAAACAACCTTTTCTTATACAGGAATATGTAGAAACTGGGGGAGTGGATTTTAGAGCCATAGTTATTGGCGACAAAGTTGTTGCGGCTATGAAAAGAAAAGCCGATGCTAATGAAATAAGAGCAAACATTCATGCTGGTGGTGTCGGCGAAACTGTAGAACTTGATTCTTTAACAAAAAAAGTAGCTGTTGATGCTGCCAGAGCTATTGGAGCAGATATCTGTGGTGTTGATATGCTTGAATCAGCTAAAGGTGCAGTTGTTATAGAAGTGAATATAAGTCCTGGTCTTCAGGGCATAAGCTCAATCACAAAAACAGATATTGCTGATTTAATTTCAAAATTTTTGTATAAAAAAACCGTTTCTGTAAATGATGAAAATAAAACAAACGGAACTAATGAGATTATGAAGGATCTTGAAGAAGTTCAGAAAAAAGAGATTATCAGCCAATTAGATTTCAGAGGAACTAGAATCTTACTTCCTGAAGTCATTACAAACGTATCAAAGCTTAAAAATAGTGATAATGTAGAGATTTCTGCTGAAGAAAATAAGGTCAGCATTAAAAAATTTGATGTGAAATAAAAAAGTTCAAAAAGATTTAATGAAGAAAAATCACAATCTATTTCTAATGTCGTCTATATTTTTGGCAATTTTCTTTCCTTTATCAGTAAGTGTTAATACTTTTAGTCTTCCCTGTTTCTCAAAACTAACTAATCCTGCGCGGTTCATCGCTTGAAGAATCTTAACCACATGACTATATGTACAATCAATTGTTTTAGCGAGTAAAGAAGCGTATATATCATGGCTTTTATTTAATAGAGTAACAAGCATCATTGCCGGTTTCTCCCGAAAAAATATGTTAAATACTTTTTTATTTCTAGCCATTATTTACCGAAAACATTATGATGTAATATGTTTAAATATTTATATGTAATGAAAAACATATTAACTATAACATATTTATTAATGTATATATTGGAATTTGTTTTTTCTTTTTAAATTTATCGATTTGGTATAGTTTTAAAAACATCTCAATAACACCAAAAAATATGAACAGAAGAGATTTCATCAAGAAAAGCACACTACTAAGCTTAATGACTGCAAACCCAAAAATGATGAGCTCTACTTTAGAGGACTATGTGAATTCAGTCGACATTGAGATGATGTTGAATAATAAAATAAATACTGGAAATTCTCCTAAATCAATAGTATTTAGTCCTGATATGAAGAAAGCACATATTAATAATCTCAAAGATTGTAGCACATGGGTGTTTGATGCAAAAAATCATTCTTTAGAGCAAACAATAAATTATGAAAAAACACTTATAAAATTATATGATAAAAAAGAACAATACAACTCATTTGAAGAAAAACCTGTAGAAAGCTGCTTTAGTCATGAAGGACAAAGACTATGGACTTCACTGCATAATGCAAATGGAATAATAGTGCAAGATACAAAAGGAGAACTTCTTTCTTTGAAAAAACAAACAGGAACAAAGAAAGCAACCTTGAAAAACCTTCTTGCAGGACAAAAAAAAATAATAAATCTACCATTTATTAAAACAGGTAAAACTCCAAAAATAATAAAACTAACACCTGATGGCCAAAGGATTTGTGTAGCAAACTGGGATTCGGGAACAGTTTCATTTATAGATTCTGAAACAGGAAAGAACTATGGTTCAATAAACACAGGTTATGCACCAAGAGGAATTGCTTTTACCAACAATTCAAAAATAGGATTTGTAGCAAATTTTTTTAGTCACACAATAAGCGTGTTTGAAGTTTATACAATGAAAAAAATATTTGATATTAAAAATGTTGGAAAAAATCCTAGGCACATATTAATTGATAAAAAAGGAGAATCAATGTATGTTGGCTTTCACGGAGACGGGTATATTAGGCAATTTGATGTTGAGAAGAAAACAATAGAAGACGAAGTGAAAATCGGTGGACAAATTAGAACAATTACAGCAACTCCTAACTTCAAATACTTGTTTGCAGATTCATATAGTAGAAACGAAGTTGTACTCATAAACACAAAAAGCATGGCTGTTGAACAAAGAATAAAATCATTATACAAACCAGTCGGAGCAGCTTATAATTACAAAACAAAACAATTATGGGTTACAAACCAAGGAAATGCCACAGTAAGCATATTTGATGTTAAAGAAAAACAATTATAAAACTCCAATAACAAACCAAAAACCACATTTCATAATATAAACATTACTTGATGTACAAAACAAAAAACCACAAACAAAAACCAAAACATTACAAGAAATAGAAGCTACTAAAATGAAACGTTCTATTCATTCAAAATATGACTTTATTCAAAAGAAAAAAATAATATGCCTGTACCGAGATTTGAACTCGGGTCGTAAGCTCCGCAAGCTTAAATGCTATTTGCCTCACAAAAAGTTAGCTTTTTGTTGTCCAGACTACACCATACAGGCATAACGACTTAATAAAATGTTTTGTTTTAATAACTTTTTTATAATCTTGCTAATTACCAATGTTTATGCCTTACTCTTTATCTCCTTCAACTCTAAGCATTTACAATGAATGTTATAGGTGCTTCTGGCTGTTAAAAAACAAAAATATTAAAAGACCTTCAGGTCCTTTTCCAAGCTTAGGTTCGAAAATCGACATTTTGATAAAAGAACAGTTTGATAAATACAGAGAAAAAGGAGAACAACCGCGTGATATCTCAAATATTAAAGGACACTCATTATATGAAAACATTGATAATTTGAATCTTTGGAGAAACTGGCGTAAAGGATTGATATGGAAAGATGATAAAGAGAATATTCTAAGAGGTGCAATTGATGACTTGTTGGTTAAGGATGAAAAACTTGTTGTTTTAGATTATAAAACTCGTGGATATGAATTAAAAGATGACAGCACAAAATATTATCAGCACCAAATGGACATATACAATTTTTTGTTAAGAAAAGAAGGTTTTGAAACAGAAGATTATGCTTATTTATTATTTTACATTCCCACAAAACTAAATGATGAATCCTTAATTCAGAAGAAAATTCCTGTGAAAATGAATGTCTCTGTTGAAAATGCTGAGAACTTGTTTAATGAAGCAATAAAAACTCTGTCTGGAGAAATTCCTGATAAAAATGAAGGATGTAATTATTGCAAATGGAACGATATGAAATCATAGTTTAACAGCAATAGTTGAAGGAGCTCTTCTTCCTATGCAGGGCCCATCTTTTACATCAAAACCTGCTCTTACAAGATTAATTCTTACATGAGTTGCACATGAAAAAGTTGCTAAAACACCCCCTGTTTTCAACTTTGAGGAAATATCTTTAAAAAAATTTTGAGTCCACAAAGAAGGAAGTTTTCTTGGAGAGAAAGGATCTAAAAAACAAACATCAAATAAACCTTCAACTTTTTTAATTGTTTCAACAGCGTCGCCAAATAATATTCTCAGATCAACATTAGAGTCTTTATAAAAATCATTTTTTATGTTTCTTATAATGTCATAATTCTTAAACTTTGGTTTCAAATCTTTAAGCGAATTTAACAAACTCTTGTCTTTTTCTAAACCAATAATGTCTATTCTGCATTCTGGATTTGAATTTAAAGCAATATCAATTGCTGCAGAAGAATTATAGCCCATTCCAAAGCAAATATCAAGTATTCTGATTCTTCCTTTTTTAGCTAATTCAAAAATATTTGTCGGCGCAGCATACTTCTTGACAGCCTCTTCCTCTGCTCCAGATATAGAATGATAAACTTCTTTAAATTCTTCATTCAAAAAAGTGAAAGAACCATCACCAGTAAGAATTTTTTTCATAAAAAAATAATAAACCCTTTCTGTTTATAAAATTAATTCAACAAAATATTCTAAAATAAAAAGACTTATCATTATTAAAATAAAAAAATAATATTTGAAGAATAGTTTTTTTGCTAAAACAATTAAATTCTTTTTTTTATAGTTAATAAAAAATAATGTGCCTGTCAATAATCCAAAAAAGAAAACAAGCAAAGGAATAGTTATTGAATTATTATTAAAGCTTGCAAACAAACCAAAAGCTAAGACAAAATACATTTGCTTATGAAAATCTCTCTTAGTCCAAAAAAAAAACAATGACAACATCACAAGTAGGATTATTCCTAGAAAAAGAAAGTTATATTCATAAAGAACAAAGAAAACAATTAATATAAAAAATGATTTCTGCAGTAGAATAAAGTATTTCTTTCCTGATTTTAATTCTTCTTCTGTTTTTGAAGCTATGAACAAACCAATAAATAATCCTAAAAAACAAATTATCGATATAAGAAACCCATTTATCATGGTGATAAAATTTCTTCCCCACAAGGATAACCACTAATAGTGAAGTCTGAACTACCTAACCCAGTTAAATTATTAATCATCAAAAGTTTTGGAGGATCATCAGTTGTTTCTATGAAAAGACAAAAATCTCCTGAGATGCCTAAAGATTCTTTTAACTCATCATAGTTCATTTCACTAAGCTCTGAAAAAATTGTTTCATTAAACTCTCCTGTATTTTCATCAACTAATCCTTCATCAAACAGTCTTTCAGTTGTAATGTCAGCACTTTTAGTATAAGAAACGATTTTAGATTCTTTATTCTCGCCCAAGAGGGAATAAAATATAACTATCACTAGAACAAAGATTAGTAAACCAACAATTAAATCAATAGACCAAACCTGCCCCTTTTTATTCATAATACTCTTTCTTAAAATATGCGAGTTTAAAAAATTTTCTTTTTTAAAAAATCTTTTTAAACATAAAGCAATTAATTTTTCTTAATGATAAAACTTGATGGTTCTCATGGTGAAGGAGGAGGTGCAATTCTTAGGCAGGCACTTGCTCTTAGCACTTTGACAGGCAAGCCTTTCGAGATAAAAAATATAAGAAAAGGCAGACCAACTCCTGGCTTAAAAGCTCAACATTTACATTCTATAAATGCTTTAAAAGAATTATCTGGCTGTACTATAACTGATTATGAAGTAGGTACTGAAAGATTGACATTCACGCCTGGAATTATAAAGAACAAAAGTATAAGCATTGATGTTGGAACTGCTGGTTCTATAACTTTGCTCTTGCAATCTTTAATGCTTCCATGCATGTTATCTGGAAAAAGAATAACAATCAAACTCGTTGGAGGAACAGATGTTAAATGGTCTCAGCCAATAGACTACTTTGCAAATGTTTTAGTTCCTATTTTTAGAACATATGCAAACATTCAAGTATTAACTGTTAAGAGAGGGTATTATCCTAAAGGGGCAGGAGAAGTTATTGTAAAAATTAAAAGCCACAAGTTTCATTCATTAGAAAGAATAGATTTCACTAAAAAAAAAAAACTATTGAGAATTAGAGGTGTTTCTCATTCATCTTCAAACCTTAAAGATGTGGCTGATAGACAGGCAAGAACTGCAAAGGTATTATTATCAAATCTTGGAGTTGAAATAAACATTGCAAGACAGTACAGTAATACATCAAGCACAGGCTCAGGAATAACTCTCTGGGCCTTATACAATAAAAATGATTCTGAATTTTCACAACCAGTTATTCTTGGTGGAGACTCTCTAGGAGAAAAAGGTAAGAAAGCAGAGGATGTTGGTATGGAAGCTACTGAAAACCTTAAAAAAGAGATGAACTCGGATGCATGCGTTGATAAATATCTTGCAGATCAGATTATTCCGTTGTTAGGAGTTACAAAAGGAAAGATTAAAACATCCCACATAACAAAACATACCTATTCAAATATATATGTAACTAAAAAATTCTTAAAAACAAAATTTAAAATAACAAAAAATCTTATAGAGGTTGAATAAACAAAAAAAAATTATGATTTTCCACAACAATTCTCAATAATTCGATATCAAACCAAGATATATATCATCATATAATTCTCTTATAGAATTGAAAATTATTTCTTTCTGAGAAGGATTAATATTTGTTCTTGTAAAACCCTGTCTTATATCATTGTATAATTTTTTTGCATCAACAAGTTGACTGTTGCTTATCATATCTCTGCAAAGAGAAATCTTTTTATTGAAATCTTCGAGTTCAGGATTAATTAAAGTTGATTTTTCTGGTTTTTCTGGTTTTTCATGAAGATATTTTTCAAATCCTAAAGAATCAAGTTTCCTTCCTTCGCTTATTATCTTCATTTCTTCGCGCCGAATTTCTTTAGCTATCTCTTTTGTTTCTTCAAGTTTATTTCTTGCTTCTGCTTCTCTAAACAAAACATCATCTTTTATTCCCTTCAAGTCTTGACGCTCTCCGACAATGAAAGTCTCCATCTCTTTAACTTCTGATTCTCTCAAATCAAACCCTTTTTTTCTTGTTTCTAAATCTTTTACTTCTATTTTTAATTCTCTATCTCTTACCAACAGATTCTCTTCTTTATTTTTAAGCTTTGTAATACTGGCTTTTAGAGAACTTTCTCTTTTCTTAAGATTTTTTTCAAGATTCTCAAGATTGTTTGTTTTCTCTTCTAATTCAGAATCTTTTAACTTAAGATTTTCAATCTCTTTTTTCAACTTTAATTCTTTTCTTTCAAGCTGTTCTTTTGTTTTTTTTAACAAATCAGAATCTTTTAACAATTGTTTTGCTTCAGCTTTATCTAATTTTAATTTTTCAATATCAGCTTTTAGTTTTTCGGCTTTAGGAGCATATTCTTCAACTAGTTTCTTTAGTTTATCCTCTGTTTTCATCAGAGAATTTTTCTCTTTCTTAACTTTTGAAGGCATTATTTTAGAAATTTTATCTTCAATCAAATTTGTGAATTTAGATTGCTTTTCCTTCAAGTCAGCAATATCTTTCTTTATTTTTTCTTTTTGAGTTCCAATATTTGTTCTTTCATCCTCTGCTTGTTTAATTTGTTTATCAGCATTTTTTTTTTGTTCGCTTATAGAGTATTTTTTATCATCT
>NZBB01000041.1 GCA_002686295.1 Candidatus Woesearchaeota archaeon | reverse complement strand
TTTCTTTGTTTAACAATGTAAAATTAGTTGTAATATCGCATTTCATCCTTTTACTTTTTATCAATTCAATTATCTTAAAAATATCTTTGTGCATGAATGGCTCTCCTCCACCAGTTATCCTGACTTCTTTTGTTCCAATACTGGCCAATTCATTTATTAGCTTCGCAGTTTTTTCATAAGACAATTCTTGCTTAAACCATTCTTTATTTGGTTTATTATCTTTCAGTAATGGTGAGAAAGTCCAGCAAGCAATGCAGTTTAGATTGCATTTGTTTGTTAAGTCTATTGTAACATACTCAGGACCTGCAAGTGAAGTATTAATCTTGCATATATTTGTTATCCCAGAGTTTATTTTTCTTCTGAATCGTTTTTTTTTAACATTTATTATTCGAAAAGCTGTTTTCTTAAGAGTATAAGCTAGTCCGTGTTCTGTCAAGCATTCTTTGAAAATAGTTATTGCTGTTTTTTTTTCATTTCGTTTTTTCTTATGCTCAATCCATACATCGTATGCTTCTCTTACAGCGTTTTCAATGTCTTCAGGAGTTAAATTTTCATTTTTTATTACTGCTTTGAAATTTCCGTCATAATCTGTCAGGTTTGTTGACACAAGATTGCTTGATTCTTTCAATTCTTTGTAAAGTTTTGTTCCTGGAAAAGGAGTTGTGATAGAGAACTGTGCTGATTCTGTATTCATTCTCAAAGCAAAATTTATTGTATCTTGAATTGTTTGTTTTGTTTCTCCTGGCAGGCCAAATGTGAATGTTAAATGAACTTTAATTCCTAATTTCTGAGTTAATAAGATGTTTTCTTCTGCTTTTTTTATGTCAAGCCTTTTATCACACGCGTCCAAAAGTTTCTGTGAGCTTGATTCAACACCATATTTTAATGCATACAACCCTGATTCTTTCATTGCTCGGAGAATTTCTTCATCCATTAAATCAACACGAGCCATTATTGCCCATGGTAAGTTAATCTTTCTTATTCGTATTTCATTACAGATTTCAAGCATTCTTTTTTTTCCAACATTGAAAGTGTCATCATCTACATAAAAAGATTTAAATCCTTTGTTTTTTAAGAACTCAATTTCATCAACAAAATCCTTAACACTTCTTGTCCTATAACTATGTGGATTATACATTAGTTGTGGCCATGCACAGAAAGTACAGGTAAAAGGACAACCCCTTGAAGCCCATATCTGTGCTGATGGAGATGGAATTCCTCCAGGACAATCATGATATTTTTTCATAGGCAACTCTTCAGTATAAGGCCATGGAAGTTCGTCAAGATTTTTATGCAAAGGTCTCTCAGAATTTTTAATAACTCTATCTTCTTCTCTATAAATTAATCCTTTAACTTCATTGAAATCATTAGTTCCAAGTTTTTTAACAAGTTCTAAAAGAGTAAGCTCATACTCTCCAAACAATGCAAAATCAATCTCATTATTTTTTTTCAATAAGTTTTCATCCAAATAAGCCATTCCTGCAACAACAATATTTGCATCAGAGAAATCTTTTATAGTTTTGATAATCATTAAATCATTATGTAAAGAAGGAGTTGAAATCTCCAATACAATTAAATCAGGTGAGAATTTCTTAATTCTATCATATAAAGCCATAAAGCTCAAATCTTCTGCGATAGCATCGATTATTCTGGTTTCAAAACCATTATGTTTTAATAATTTGTTAGCATAAGCCAAATAAAAAGGAAAAGGCATATAATCTTCTTCTTCTGGAGCTTTTAAATGAGGCCATCTGCTACCTGCACGAACACCTTTTTTATCCTCCATAATCCAAGGAGGATTAATCAACATCACCCTCATAATTTATCTGAAAAGAAAGTTATTTTATAAAGTTTTATTCACAAAGAAATATTTGTTTTAAGTATAATGTTTTATTTTCATTATGAGTGTTGAATGATAGGTATTTATAATCTTCCTCAAATAAATTGGTTGTATTTATAGTCATGTATTGCCATTCTGTTGAATTTTTTAAGAAAAAAGGTTCAAAAC
This sequence comes from Candidatus Woesearchaeota archaeon, assembly GCA_002686295.1. Lineage (GTDB taxonomy): Archaea > Nanobdellota > Nanobdellia > Woesearchaeales. The sequence goes on along the minus strand of NZBB01000041.1, from coordinate 5,349 downwards.
TTTCATCTATGAAGAAATCTCCGTCACCTATAGTGAATCTTATTTTTTGGCTTTCATTTGTTCTTATTTCTGCAATTACCCTGTTTATATTCTTAAGATTTTCAGTATAGACGTATATTTCAGTTCTCAAAGAAATAGCTACTCCATCGGTTATATTGCTTGAGTTAATTAATCCAATTATAACATTTTCAGGATGATCTTTAAGATTTACTCTGTAAAAACATTCTTCTAATTCAGCATCACTAAGGTTTATAGTATCTGAACTAAATTCATCATCAAAATAATAGTTTATTTCTTCATCAGTAATATTTTCTAGAAATTCATCATCAATAACTACATTTTCAGTCTGATAATAAGTATAAAAATAAAGTGTAGCTATTATAACTAATCCAATAATAAAAACTGTTAACAGTGTTTTTAAGCTAACCTCTTCATCTATTTTTGATAGTTCGTCGTCTTCAAAGAAATCTTTAACGCCTTCTTTTATATTAAATTTTTTAGATAATTTTCTCTTCATAATAATTACTTTATAGTTTTATTTATTTAAAGTTTGCGGATTTTTTTGTTTTTTTATATGCTTTCAATAGATTTTTGGCTGTAACTTCCCAATTATACTCTTCTTCTGCTCTTTTTCTAGCTTTCTCACCTAATTTTGTTCTTAAACTTTTATCTTTCAACAAAGTTAGTTAGTATATTTTCTTAAATCTTCTCACATTTATTTAACTTTTTAATTAAATTAAAGTTTTTTTGTATATTAATAGATTGTATTTTCCAAAATCTTCACGCCAAATATTAAACTTTTTAATTAAAGTATAGTTTTTTTTGCAGTTTTCAAAATTTTTTATGTTTTTTTCTATCATAGAGTTAATTTTTTGACTATTTCTAACGACTGGTTCAGGTGCGAGTCCGAATAAATTATGATTATAAGTTTCATTTAGAGTTATTACAAATTCTGATTTGCAGATTCTTTCTCCTGACAAGATATATTCATAAAATTCTGATTCATATTTTTTAGTATCACTACATCGACTTCTTGGTTTTCCTCCAATGCAAAATATTAGACTATAAATATCATAAATCTTACCTTGATTATTATTGTATTGAATTAATAGATTTTCTCCTGAAAAAGATGGTATGATAAATATTGTTCCTCCAGGATAATCATCATTTTTGTTTATGATATTAAACATTATTTGTCCACTATCAGTAATATTTCTTGCTTTAATCATTCCACGTTCAATATGCTCCTGAAGATCATTCTTTGAATTATAAGTTTCTTTATATTTTAAAAACATAAATTGATTAATTAAGATAATTATAATAATTATTGTTATTAGTAATTTTTTCCCAACAAATAATTTATTAGAAATAATTTTTCTTAATGTTATAGATGCAGATATTGCTACTAAAGGAATAATTGGAAGAATATATCTGCTATTCTGGGGCATTATAAGGGAAAAAAATATTATTGGAATTATTATTCCAAGTATAATTACAAGTTTAAATTTTGAATTCAAAATAAGTCCTATTATTGCTAAGAATGAAATTATGTAAAAAAAGTGTGAACCAAAGAATATATTATTTTTTATTAATCTGTAGTAAACTTTTAAATTTTGACTATCAAAAACTTTATAATCAAAATCTCGACTTTTAAATTCTTTATCAGTTTCTTGTCCATAAGTGTAAATTAAATCTATTTTTTGAAAATACCAAAAGAAGAATGCAGGAATTATAATTATAATTATTATTAAAATGTTTAAGATGGCTTTTTTTGTTAGTAATCTATTAAATTTAACTTCTTTTGAGAATAAGTAGCCTGTTAATATTGCTAGAAAATAAATTCCAAATGTGATTTTTGTCCAAATACCTAAAAATAAACTAATTCCTAGCAATTTACTTATTTTTGTGCTTTTCAGGTTTTTGCTATATAATAGTAAGGTTGTTATTATTATTATTGTACTTGTTAATATTATTGTTGGCAGGTATATTCTTGAGAAGCTGTATATTCCTGGTATGAATGATGTTATTATTGCAGCTATTAGTCCTGTTTGTTCGTCTTTTATTTTTTTCCCTAGATAGTATGTGCTTATTGTTAGTAGTGTGAAGAATAATAGGTTTATGAATATTGCTATATCATTATTAAAACCAAATATGAAGTAGAATAAAACAGATCCTAATTTTGGAAATGGTGGGTTGAATGGAATTCCTATGTTGTTTATAGTTGAGAGTATATTATTTATTCTTCCACTCATAAAAGATTCCAATAACAATTTACTTTCAAAAAATGCATCTCCAATGTCATATATCATTGGGGTGTTATCTTGAAAAATAACTATTAAACTATTAATTGTGTGAAACAGAATAATAAATATCAGAATTAACTTATAGCTTTGTTTCATCATATTTTTAATTTTTTTATAAATTCAATAAAAATCTATTTTCATTGTTTCATTTGTTTTACAAAACTTTATACTTTTAACGATTAACTCAAATTCTTTATTGTCAAATGAATCATATGGTTTTATTTCAAGTATTTGTTTTCTATAAATGTTAATGTTTTCTGGCATTAATAAATGTGCTTGGTTTTTTCCTTCTTTAAATTCAACCTTTTGTCCAAATAGAGTTTTTTCTCCAGTTAAATCAATTCTTACATTCATTGTTTTTTCTTCATATTCGTTAATATATTCTATGATGATTTTATTATATGAGAATTCTTTTTTTGTTTTGAAAGATATTTTTATAATTTTACAAGTTTCTTTTATATTTTTTAATATAACTCCTGTTTCATTGTTTATTGTTTTAGAACCATTATATCCACAAATAACATTGTAATATTGTGGTATATCTTTTTCACCTTCAAATTCATATTTTTTACATTCCGCATTGCTATCTATTTCATAATTTAGTTTTGTGATTTTCTTATAATCTTGTATGTTCATATAAATTTCTGTTATTAAATTGTTCTTTATAAATATAATAACTATGATTATAATTAACAAATAAAAGAAAGAAATCAATATTTTTTTTAAACTAATTTCATCATTGTTTTTTTGATATTTTTTCATTTCTATAGTGAGTTTTTATTTTTGTTTTTTTATATGCTTTCAATAGATTATTGGCTGTAACTTCCCAATTATACTCTTCTTCTGCTCTTTTTCTAGCTTTCTCACCTAATTTTGTTCTTAAACTTTTATCTTTCAACAAAGTTATTATTCCTTTTGCTAATGCTTTTTCATCTCCTGGTTTAACTATTATTCCAGAGTCTTTTAGCATTTTTGGAACCTCTCCAACTCTACTTGCAACTATTGCTTTTCCAGAAGCCATGTATTCAACAATTTTTAAAGGGCTTTTGCATTTTGTTATATTATTATCTTCAAATGCTGCAACACAAACATCTGCTGCAGCAATATGTTCCGGAATTTTATCATAGTTTAAGTAGTTTGTAAATATAATCTTGTTTTTTAATCCAAGTAGTTTATTCCTTCTCTTTAGTTCTGGCAAGAATTCTCCTCCACCTGCAATCATGAAATCTGCTTTAATATTTTTTTCTTTTAAAATTATTTTTGCTGCTTTCAAAAACAATTCCGTATATTGTCCTCCATGAATCTGTCCAAGGTATAATACTAATGGTTGTTTTATATTATGAAGTTTTTTTATTTTATATCCTTTATTATTTGGATTAAACTTTTTCAAATCTGCTCCAACATGAGAATCAGATATTTTGTTTTTTGCAACTCCTTTTTCTAAAGTCATTTTTCTCAGATGATTGCTTGATACAGAAACAGAATCAGCCAATCTTGGCATAATCTTCTCCAAAATATTTAAGTACCATCCGTAAATAATAGATGGTGTATCCCATTTGTATATAGCATATTCCCAGTCATCCCAATCGTAATGAATCGGTATTCCTCTAAGATAAGCTGCAAACAATGAAGGAATAGATGCTATAGAAAAATATTTCTGAAAATGAATTATATCTGCCCATTTGGAAAGTTTGTACATTCGAAGAATATTCTTAAACAAAAACCATTTTCTTCTGTTGAAAGGAATTGTTTCAAACTCTTTATGCTTTTCTTTCAATATCTTCCCTCTTTTATTTGATGGCAAAGGAAAATAAACAAGTTTTACTTCATGTCCTTTCTTAACAAATTCTTCAGCAAGATATGTAATCCTAATAGTCCACGGCTCTGAAGCAGAGTAAATATCATGCGGGTGAACCATTAAGATTTTAAATTGCTTTTTCTTCATCATGACCCCGGAAATATCTTATGTTTTTTTATTCCTTCCCAGAAGAATAGGAATATATCTATGAATAATGTTAAAGCAAGTAAGAAAAACAATGTTATAATCTTGAAAAATTTGTTCATAAGAAAAAGAAGTTATTATTAGTTATTTAAATTTTTACACAAAATTAACGTGCTCTGGTTCTTCTTTCATTAAATAATTAAGTAACTCATTAGTCTTGTCAAACCAGCAAGGAGGGCATTCTTTTAAATCCTGATTTCTAAGTTTTTCTTCTCTATTTTTTCCAAGCCAAATTTCTTTAAAGCTCCGCTCATTTATATTTCCAAGGCTAAACTTGGCAATGTTTTTTGTCCAACAACAAGGATAAACTTTGCCATTTGCAGCTATTGAAGTAGTGAAATGCTGATAATAACATATATCATAATTCTTTTTGTTTTTTAATGCATCACTCCTTTCCTTCAAACCAAAAATTCTAAAATTATTTGTTTCTAAACTTTTTGATTTTTTTAGCAATTTAAAATATTTTTTATAAAAAGGTTTCATTATATCATTTCCCTTAAGTGTTTGAACAATGGAATAACGAATATTATCAACTCCAAGCTTTTTTGCCATAATTGCAAACTCATATACTTCATGAAAATTCTCTGGTTTTGAAAGGAATGAAAGACCAACAACTGTTTTGTTATTTTGCTCTTTAATATTTTTAATTGTTTTTTTTGGAATATTGTTCTTTGTTCTTTGAACTTGTTCATATGTTTCATCAGTTGCAGCATCAACGCTGAATCTAATCCACTTAGCATTCTTCAAAATAGGAATATGTTTTTCTTTTATAGCAGTTCCATTTGTTATAACTCCATATTCTAATCCTAATTCATCAACCTTTCTTATAACATCAACAATTCCCAGATGAACAAATGGTTCTCCACCACCCTGTAACACAACAGCCTTAACTCCAAGTGATTTAATATCTTCCAGTAATTCAATAACTTTAGGTGTTTTGATGAATTGTTTTGTATCAAAATCAACATCCTCTGCTTCTTCATATCTGTAAACACAATAAATACAATCATGATTGCATACATTAGTCAAGTCAATCTGAACCTG
>NZBB01000040.1 GCA_002686295.1 Candidatus Woesearchaeota archaeon | reverse complement strand
TCTGGTATTTATTATTAGTATTGATAATAGTATTGCCTCATGCATTCATAGAGATACTTTCTTATATTTTAGCAGCTATAAGCGGAGGTGTAATATCAAAAGATGTATTACTGGAAAAATTCGAAAGCAAGCGATTCAATGAAGTATTTCTGTATAACTTTTGGCTTTTTGTTATAGCAATTCTCGTATTATTACTTGGGGCGTTTGTAGAAACATGGGTGTTGGATAATATAGGATTATATAGTGATATAATATTAAAGAGTTATATGATTTGAGTTGTTATACTAAAACCAAAAACTTTATATAGCGTCTTTTGTTCCTTTTTTGTTATATTCTCAGATATTTTTAGTCGAGAAAAAAATGTGCGCTAAATTGGAGAGCAAAAAGATAAAGAAAGGAGATTTCATCGAGTTGGATTACACTGGTAGGATGGATGACGGAACTGTTTTTGATACTACAATCAAAAAAATTGCTGAAGCAAATAATTTGAATAAGAAAGTTGATTATAAGCCAGTTGTTATTTGTGTTGGCGAATCACATATACTTCCTGCTTTAGAGGAAGGTCTTGAAGGGAAAAAACTTGGAAAGCACAGCTTTAACTTAGAACCAGAGAATGCTTTTGGGAAAAAATCTGCAAAGATGTTGAAGCTTGTACCTTTAAAAGTATTCAAAAAACAAGATATAGTTCCTTACAATGGATTAGAGGTTAATGTTGATGGAATGTTTGGTATTGTCAGAAGTGCTAGTGGTGGTAGAATAATAGTTGATTTTAATCATCCTTTATCGGGCAGAAATTTGTCATATGATCTAAATGTTAAAAGTTTTATAGCAGATGACAAAGCTAAATTAGAATCTTTGTTGAAACTGACAAGAGTTCATTATGATTCTGTCAGTGTAAAAGATAAAAAAGCAGTTATTGTTTTGGATCATGATATTCAGAAAGAAATAAAAGATGATTTTGAGAAAAAGGTCTTAGAAACAATAAAGCTTAAACACTTTGATTACATAATAAAAAAGAAAACTACAAAACAATAAATTTATATAGTTTAAATCGTAGAGTTAATATGAAAAAGAAGGTGGTGGGAGGTTTAAAATGACTGATATAACAGAATCAAACGCAAGAATAGTAGATGCTGAGTTAGAAGAAATATTATCCGCACAAAAAGCAAAGATTAAAGTTGTCGGAGCAGGTGGAGCCGGAAATAATGCGATTAATAGAATGGGTGAAGTAGGTATTGCAGGAGCTGAAACAATAGCTTTGAATACAGATGCTCAAGACTTATTATACACTACTTCTGACAAAAAAATATTGATAGGAAAAGATCTTACAAAAGGATTAGGTGCAGGATCAATACCTCAAAAAGGAGAAGATGCAGCAAATGAATCTGCACATGAGATAAAGAAATCTTTAACAGGAGCAGATATGGTTTTCATAACTTGTGGTTTAGGTGGAGGAACTGGAACTGGAAGTGTTCCTGTAGTTGCTGAAATTGCTAAAAAAGCAGGTGCTTTAACAGTTGGAGTTGTAACTTTGCCTTTTGAAATGGAAGGTAATAGAAGATATGAGAATGCAGTTATAGGACTTGAAAAACTTGAAAGAAACGTTGATACTTTAATAGTTGTGCCTAATGATAAGTTATTGGAGTTAGCTCCAGATATTCCATTGCATACGGCTTTTAAAGTTGCAGATGAAATTTTAACAAGCTCTGTAAAAGGTATTGCTGAACTAGTTACTAAAGCTGGTCTTGTAAATCTTGATTTTGCAGATATAAGGGCTGTGATGGGAGATGGAGGAGTTGCATTGATAGGTGTTGGAGAAAGTGATACTGAAAATAGAGCTGAAGAAGCAGTTGAAAAAGCTCTTAATAATCCTTTACTTGATGTTGATGTTTCAGGAGCAACTGGTGCTTTGATAAATGTTGCAGGTGGGAATGATATGACTTTAACAGAAGCCAAAAAAGTTGTTGAATCAATAAATTCAAAACTTGATCAAGATGCTAGAATTATATGGGGTGCACAAATATCTGAAGATTTGGAAGGAACAATAAGAGCTATGCTAATAGTTACAGGAGTGAAAAGCACACAAATAATTGGTGGTTCAAGGAAAGGAGAGCAGAAGAAAGAAATTGAAAGTGAATTAGGAATAGAGTTTGTTGATTAAAAATGAATTTCTCAAATATTAAAAGTTATATAAACCATTGTTGGAGAGTTTTACAAATAACAAAGAAACCTGATAAAATAGAATATAAAACAGTTGTTAAAGCATCAGGGTTAGGAATAGCTGCGATAGGTACATTAGGATTCCTTTTGCATTTATTAAATCAAATATTATTTTCATAAAAAATGGGTATAGACATAAAAATTAAAGGAGCTGAGAAAAAGGTTGAAAAGAAAGAAGTGGTTGTTAAAGTAGAATCTAAAAAAGATAGACCTGAAGCAAAAATATTTGCAGTAAGAACAACAGCAAACAGAGAAGATCAAGTAATGGATTTTTTGATTAGTAATGCTGAAAGAAAAAAATTAAATGTTTTTTCAGTTATAAGACCTCATGGTATGAGAGGATACATATTTGTTGAAGCAGAAAACAAAATAGATGCAGAGCAGGCAGCTTATGGAATTCCATATTCAAGAGGATTATTGAGTAGTGAAGTTGATTATAAAGAGATAGAACATATGCTTGAGCAAGTAAAGAAAGATATAAACATTCAAAAGAATGACATTGCAGAAATAATATCTGGTCCTTTTAAAAGAGAGAAATGTAAAATAACTAGGGTTGACAAGCAGAAAGGAGAGATAGTTGTAGAATTATTGGAAGCAGCAGTTCCAATACCTATGACTGTTAAGATAGATTCTGTAAAAGTTATTAGGCGTGATGAAGAATAACTTTTCTAATATTTTAGGTTGTTAATTTAGTAAAAAAATAAAAAATTATTTTTTTTTCTTTTTGCACCAATTTGTACATTTTTCATCAATAGACAGTCTTCCTGCTCCAAGAAATATTAATGAAATACTTCCTCCAAGGGCAAGTAATGCTAATTCATAGCCTCCACTTAAGTGAACAAGCAATATAGCAAATATTGTTACTATGCTAAGAAAAGTAGCAAAATATCTTGTTAGGAATCCTATTAATAGGGCTATTCCACCAAAAAACTCTCCAACAGCAACTATGAATGCTAAGATTCCTGCTAAAGGCAAACCAATACTTGAAAAGAAACTAGCAGTTCCTTCTAAGCCACCAAAAAGCTTTGCATGGCCATGAACTATGAATACTGCTGCCAATACTATTCTTAATGGCAAAGAAGCCAAATCTTTGTTTTTTTCAAACCATTTCCAACACATAATTTACACCTCAAAAATCGTTATTCATAAAAATTAGTTTTTATCTTTTATAAATTTTTTTAATAGCAATATTTATAAATTACTGTTTTTTTCTTTCGACCATGAGTACACAGTCAATAGAATCACTTATTGAAGGAGGAAAAGCAACTGCTGCTCCACCTCTTGGGCCTGCTTTAGGACCTTTAGGAGTGAATATTGGAGAGGTAGTTTCAGAAATTAACAAGAAAACTGAATCCTTTAAAGGAATGCAAGTACCTGTGACTGTAGAGGTTAATTCTGAAACAAAAGAATTCTCAATAACAGTAGGTACTCCGCCTGCTTCAGCTCTTATATTAAAAGAAGCAGGAATAAAGAAAGGCTCGGGAAGACCTCAGGAAGAGTTTGTGGCTGATTTAGTTATTCCGCAGATAATAAAAATAGCCAAGATGAAAGAAGACAATTTATTAGGAAAGGATATGAAAAGTAAAGTAAAAGAAATTATAGGTACATGTAATTCTATGGGTGTTAAAGTTGAAGGTGCAAAAGCTTCTGAAACGATGAACTTAGTTGCAGAAGGAAAGTTTGAAAAAGAAATATCTTCTGGAAAAACCGAATTGTCTGAAGAAGAAAAGAAAGCATTGGAAGAAGAAAGAAAACAATTACAAGCAGAGATGGCTGAAAGACATGCAAAAGAAGAAGCAGAAGCAAAAAGCATTATTGATAGCATGAAAGGAAAGCCAAGGAATGAAATTGTTGCTAAGTTGCACGAAGCAAATATTCATGATGATACTATAAACAAATTATTGCCTGTTGAAACAGAAGAAAGGGCTGAAGTTAAAGGCGAAGAGAAAAAAGAGCCTGAGAAAAAAGAATAATTAATTCTGCTTACATTTTCTATGTCGAGCACTTTGGAAAGTTTTATAAATAAATTATTTTTTCTTGACATAATGGTCAAAAGAGTCGGAAGTAAGATTCGAAAGAGCAGACATAAGCTCAAGAAGTCTATTAGTGAAAAAAGCAGGATAAGAATAAGATCTTTTTTGCAAAGTTTCAATAAAGGAGAGAGAGTTGCTTTGAAAGCAGATTCTACATATTCAAAAGGACAATATTTTCTTCGTTTTCATGGAAAAACAGGCAAGGTAGCAGGCAAACAAGGAGATTGCTATCTTGTTAACATAAAAGATTTAAACAAAAAAAAAACAGTTATAGTGCACCCAGTGCATCTTAAGAAGGTGGATTAAATGTCAAAACCAGAAGTAATAGAAAAAAACCCTACTAACATTGTTGAACTAAAGTATGAGTTGGCTAGAATAAAAAAAAGGGATGGAGAATTGACTTTTAGGGGTGGAAAAACAGAAGAGTATCTTAATGAATTCGCTAAATTATCTAAAAAAGATGCACTTGAATTAGTTGAGAAATTAAAAAAATTGAATATTGCTCGTTTAAAAGATATTTTTATAAATAAAATAATTGATTTGATGCCTTCTTCGGTTGCTGAATTAAAAATAATTCTTCAAGGTTATACCTTGTCTTTAAGCAAAGATGAAATGACAACTATTATGAAGGTAGTTAAAGAGTACAACAAATAAGAAATTCAAAAAGTTTATAAATCCTGTTGGTAGTTTATACATGGGGGTTCAAAATGTATCGAAAAAAAGAAGAAGAAGCAATAGTGTTAGATTTCTTGCCAAATGGCTATCTTTTCGATAAAAGACCCAGTCATATGAAAACTCCTATAGTTCAGGCTTTAGGCAAAGAGAATTTTACTATATTGGAATTGGTGCCAAAAAAAGGGGTTTTTTTACAGCCACTTGAAGAAGTATATATTGGAGATGAAAAAAGAGATAAGATTCACCATATAAACGGTAAGATATATTATAATAAATTAACTCAGACGGCGAAAGCCGAGATAGAGCTGATAACTAAAGACATGATTCATTCTCATGAAAAAAGATTTGTTGAGTTTTTCAACAAGGCTCAGCCATTAAGCACCAGAATGCATGTAATTGAACTTTTGCCAGGTGTTGGTAAAAAACACATGTGGGAGATAGTTGAAAAAAGACAAGAAGACCCTTTTAAGAGTTTTGCAGATATTAAGAAAAGAGTTAAATTAATGCCTGACCCGGAAAAAATAATACAAAAAAGAATTATTCAAGAATTATCTGGTGGTGAAAAACATCTTTTGTTTGTTGATAAATAAACGTTAAATTATTTTCTAAGACGACTAAACTAAAAATTTTCCAATAACATCTAGAATGTCGCTTATTTTCTTAGTCCTCTGGATTTTCTTCCTGCGCTTGTTAAGCCTCTATAGGTTCGTCCTCTTTTAAAAGCTAAATTGTGCAGTTTCTCATTACTTAGTATTTGAGGATGGAATGTGTCTACTAGGATAACTTCGTACCAATAGTATTCTCCGTCTTTTCCAACGTTGTAGCTGTTCAAAACTTCACAATTAACAAATTTTCTATTGGTTCTTTCTTCAGCTATCTGTTGGTAGTTTTTATTAACTATCTTTTTTCTACGCATATGTTTTGGTCTTCTGCCTGCTTTGAATTTTTCTCTCTGTCTTCCTCCTCTCTTAACTCTCTGCCTGACAATTATAAATCCTTGTTTTGCTTTATAGCCTAGAGATCTTGCTCTATCAAGTCTTGTAGGTCTATTAATTCTTATGGTTGAAGGCTCTCTCCTCCAAGAATAAACTCTTTTTTTGTTAATCTCTTTAAGGGTTGCTTTTGGTTTTTTCCATGCAGCTCTTATGTACTTGTATAAACTCATTTTTTGACCTCCGTTATTCTCTTTATTTCACTTTTTTTAAAGGTTAAAAGATTCAGGCAAGTCATCGCCCACATTTCTTTTATTTGTTGGAAAAAGTTTTGTTTTATAAATTTAACTAAATAGTTTATTATTACTATCTAGTAGCGAAAACTTTATAAAGTTTGATATTAAAATATTATACATTAAAAGGAAAATGAATCAAAAAGATGTATTAAACCTTGATAATCTTGAATCAATAGTAAGAAAAGTAGTGAATAAAGAAGAGAAAATAACTCTTTCAGATTTTAATTTAGAATCATACACAATATCAGATAATTACAAAAAGAAATTAATTAATCTTGAAAAAGGAGATTACAGTGAAATAAGAGATAATATTGAACCAATAGCTAAAGAAGCAGAAAATCAAGGTTATCCGCCCAGTATTTTTACAGCTTTATATGAGGCTGTTCTGAATGCTTTTCAACATGGAAATAAAAAAAATGTTAAAAAGCAAATAGAGATAGCATATAAAACAGGTTCAAAAAAATTCGATATTTTAGTTAGAGATGAAGGAGGAGAACTGGATTCAAATTTCATACCGTTCATATTAAGACATAGAGAGGGTGCTTTCAAAGAGAAATTCATAGATTTCTATGAGTTCTCAGGCATAGAAAAGCCTATTACAAACAATGGAACAGGAACATCTTTTATGCATACATATGTTGATGAAGTTCAATACTTAAAATCAACACAAAATGGATTAATAGTTCGCATGATAAAGAACAAAAATAACAAAGGAAAAACTTATAAATAATTATTAAATATAAATATAAATATAAATTAAAATGAAAAGGGTTGATTGTTTGTTTGGAAAAGCAAGCTCAAAAAATGGAAACGTTTGTGATTGTATTCATCACGGCTAAACAAGTTCTAAATAGTTTAAAAACTCTCTTCAGAAAGAAAATATTAAAAATAGTAGTAGTTTCCAAATCAAAAGAATGGCTGATGTGGTGTAATGGTAACATTGGAGACTGTGGATCTCCGGCAGCGGGTTCGATTCCCGCCATCGGCCCTTTTAATTCTATATTTCAAAATTTTTTTCTATTTTTTCTAAACAAAAAATTATATAAAACAGAAATCAAATAGGTGATAAAAGATGAAATTAATGAATGCTCGCGGAGTAAGGGATTTTCCTCCTGAAGAGAAGATTATTAGACAAAAAGTAGTTGATATACTGAAAAAAACATTTGAAGAGTTTGGATTTAATCCTTTGGAAACACCTATCATAGAAAGATATGATGTTTTATCTTCAAAATATGCTGGTGGAACAGAGATTCTAAAGGAAACTTTTAGGTTAAAAGACCAAGGTGGAAGAGATATTTGTCTTCGTTATGATTTAACCGTTCCTTTCTCGAGATTTGTCGGCATGAATCCTAATATTAAGTTGCCTTTTAAACGATATCAGATTGGAAGAGTCTATAGAGACGGACCTATAAAGCTAGGCAGATATCGTGAGTTCTGGCAGTGCGATGTCGATGTTGTTGGAACAAGGAATATGATGTCTGATGCAGAACTAATTGTTATTGCTTCAAAGGTATTTGAAAAACTTGGTCTTGATGTTATAATTAAACTGAATAATAGAAAGATCTTAGACGGAATAATGAGTTTTGCAGGTGTTCCTGAGAAAAAATGGGTTAGTACAATTCTTTCAATTGATAAGCTTGAGAAACAGGGAAAAAATGAAGTTATAAAGGAATTAAAGCAGAAAAACATTCGTGATGATGTGATTGCAAAAATCTTTGGTATGATTCAAAAACAAGGTTCTAATAAAGAAAACATGAATAATCTGAAATTATTCTTAAAAAAAGGGTTTGGAAAAGAAGGTTTAGAAGAGATTGAAGAGATGCTGGGTTATCTGAAAACTTTGAAAGTAAAAGTTGACTTTGATCCTTCTCTTGCTAGAGGACTATCATATTACACAGGGTCTGTCTTTGAGGTTTTCATGAAAAAATCAAATATTAAATCAGCTATTGCAGGTGGTGGAAGATATGATGATATGATTGGAGAACTCCTTGGGAAGAAAGAATATCCTGCAACAGGAATATCATTTGGTCTGGAGTTAATTACAGATATATTAAAATCTTCAAAAGATAAAAAGAAAACAGTTGTTGAATGCTATGTTATACCTATAAAGACTCCTAAAGAAAGCTTTAAAATTGCTCAGAGACTGAGAGATGAAGGTATAAAGACGGACTTAGATCTTGTTGGTAGAGGAATAAGTAAAAATCTTGACTTTGCAAACAGTTTTAACATTCCATACGTAGTATTTGTTGGTCAGAAAGAACTTTCAAAAAATAAGGTTAAACTTAAAGATATGAATAGTGGAAAAGAAAAATTAATGTCTATAACTTCTCTTATTAAAAAACTTAAATTATAGAGATTTGAAATCATAAAGTTTATATAGTAAATAATCAGATTTCTATACTACAGATGACTGAGCAACAACCACATGACAGGATTTTTAAAATTCTATTTCAGGAAGATGAGCTTACATGGCAGAATATAATATATGATTTGGTAAAAACAGATGATATGAATCCATGGGATATTGATATATCTTTGATGACACAGAAGTTCTTAGATCGTTTGAAAGAGTTAAAAAATATGGATTTTAGGATTTCAGGAAAGATAGTTCTTGCTTCTTCAATGCTTTTAAAAATAAAATCAACTCGTTTGTTGGATCAGGATTTAACAGCTTTTGACACATTATTGTCCTCTTCTGATGAAGAAGAAGTTTCTGAAATATTAGAAGACTCGGATTCAAACTTATTTTACGAGAATGATGAGAAACCGAAAATAATTCCCAGAACTCCACAACCAAGAAAAAGGAAAGTGTCTGTTTTTGACCTGGTTGAGGCATTAGAGAAAGCTTTAGAAGTAGAGAACAGAAGAAAACAATATATTGTTCCTGAAGTAAAAGTTGGAATTCCAAAAAAACAAAAAGATATTGGTCTTGTAATAAAGGATTTATATGAAAAAATAGCTTCTTTCTTTAAAAAGTCAACAACTACTCTTTCTTTTTCGCAATTAATTCCTTCTGATTCAAAAGAAGATAAAGTTTTTACTTTTATACCTTTATTGCATCTTGACACTCAAGGAAAAATAGATCTTAAACAGAAAGAACATTTTGGCGAGATATCTGTTTTGTTGAACAAGAAATAAGACAATAAGTTTTTAAAACAATCAGTTATTCTTTCAATTATATGACGACGATATTAAAAAATTTTAATAAGAATCCTAATGTTGGTTTGTATTGTTTTGCGAATGATAAATATTGTTTGGCAGGTTTAGAAGTAAAAGAAGAGGATGTTAAAGAACTTGAGAGAGTTTTAGAAGTGCCAGTTCATAGACTTAATATTGCCGGAACATCTCTTTTAGGAGTTTTTATTGTTGGAAATGATGAAAAAATATTGATTCCAAATATTACATTTGAGCATGAATTAGAAGAGTTGAAAAAGCTTAAAATAAAATTTGAAGTTTTGAAGTCAAAGCATACTTGTTTAGGGAATAATATTGTATTAAGTAAACATGGTGCATTAGTGAATAATACTTTTTCTGATGTTGAAATAAAGAAAATCAAAGAATATTTTAAAGTGCCTGTAAAAAGAATAGAAATTGCAGATACAGAAACACCAGGTTCAGATATAATAGTGAATAATGGGAAATCAATAATTCATAAAGATGCCAGTGTTGAAAATTTAAAACTAATAAAAAAGGTTCTTAAAATAGAGGTCTTAAAAGGCACTATTAACATGGGTTCTCCATATGTGAAGTCAGGATTATTGTGCAATAGCAATGGCTTGGTTATTGGTGATGCTTCAGGTCCTGCAGAGGTAATGAATGCTGAAGAAGGGTTAGGATTTATTAATGTTTAAAATGACTGAAGAAAAACTTAAAAAAGAAAGAATGATGGAATATCAGTTTTTAGAGCAACAAATACAAAATCTTAATAATAATTTAAATTCAATAGAACAGAATCTTATAGAAATAAAAAGTATGATAAAAACCTTGGTAGAATTCAAATCTTTGAAAAAAGGAGATAAAATCAAAGCTTCATTGAGTAATGGAATATTTGCCGAAGCAGTTCTTAGAAATACAAAAAACTTACAGGTTAATGTTGGTGGACAAGTTGTAGTATCAAAAACAGTTGATGAAACTAAAGAGATGCTTGAAACACAGTTAGAAGAACTTGAGAAATATAGAAAACAAACAATGAGTTATTACAACGAGATTTATGCTCGTTTAGAACAAATTCAAAAGAATTCAACACAATAACTTTTATAAACGAATAATTCTTTTAAAAACTAAGATGTTTAAATTCTTTAAAGACAAACTGAAAGGAGTTGTTGATTCTATAAAGAAAGGGGTAGAGGAAGAAGTAGAGACCAAAGAGGTAAAAATAAACACTAATAAGGTAAATACTATTTCAAAGAAGAAAGAGACAACAAAAACGAACGTTTCTACAAAAAAGAAAAAAGAAAAGAAAGAAACTAAGAAAGAAGTTCTAAAGAAAGAAATAAAAATTGAAAAAAAAGAGGAAGAAAAAAAAGTAGAAGAAAACGCAGATAAAGAAATTCCTGAAGAAGAAAAAGAATCATTCTTTAAAAAAATTTTTAAGAAAAAAGAAGACTCTGAAAAAGAAAATATTGAAGAAGAACTAACAAATAAAAAAGAGGAAAAAGATTCTAAAAAAGGAGTAAGTGTTTTCAAAAAAATAACTGAGAAAATAACTAAGTTTGATTTATCAGAAGAAAGATTCGAAGACTTGTTCTGGCAATTAGAAGTGACTCTTTTGGAAAATAATGTTGCTGTAGAAGTAATTGATAAGATAAAAAAAGATTTGAAAGAAGAGTTGACAACAGGAAAAATATATAGGAAAGGGGTTGAAGAATTAATAAACGAAACTCTCAAGAAATCAATAGAAGAAGTTTTGAGTGTTGAAAGCTTTGACTTGATTAAAAAGGTTAAGAAGAAAAAACCTTTTGTTATAGCATTCATAGGAATAAATGGTTCTGGAAAAACAACTACTATGGCAAAAACCGCGAGTCTTTTCAAGAATAATAATCTAAAAGTTGCGTTTGCAGCTTCAGACACCTTCAGAGCTGCAGCTATACATCAATTAGAAGTACATGCAGATAAGCTTGGTGTGAAGATGATAAAGCATGATTACAATGCAGATCCTGCAGCGGTAGCTTTTGATGCTATAGAACATGCAAAAGCAAAAGGTTTAGATGTTGTAATGATAGATACAGCCGGCAGACTTCATAGCAATACAAATTTGATGGAGGAACTTAAAAAGATAATAAGAGTTAATAAACCAGACCTTAAAATATTTGTTGGAGAAAGCATTACCGGAAATGATTGTGTTGAGCAGGCAAAGGTTTATGATGAAATTGTTGGAATAGATGCAATAATCTTGGCAAAAGCAGATGTTGATGAGAAAGGAGGAGCAGCAATATCTGTTTCTTACATAACAAAAAAGCCAATTCTCTACCTGGGAACAGGACAGAATTATGATGATTTAAAGAAGTTTAATAAAAATATTATGATTAAGAATCTTGGTTTATAAAAACAATTCTAAGATTATAATAATAAAAAAATAATAAATTATTCTCTACATTCCATCCAATGGAACATTTATTCCTTCAAATTCTGGCTTCTGGAAGTGATCTTCACATTCTTTTCTGAGAACTTCAACTTTATCGAGTTTCTCCCATGTAAAATCAGAGTCGTTTCTTCCAAAATGTCCATAAGCAGCAGTCTTTCTATAAATAGGTCTTTTTAGTTTTAAATGTCTAATTATATCTGCTGGTTTCAAAGGAAAATGTTTGACAACTATCCTGCTTATTTCTCTTTCTGGGATTTTATTAGTTCCAAATGTATGAACTAGCACTGAAACTGGTTGTGCAACTCCAATTGCATAAGCTAATTGCACTTCGCATTTATCTGCCAGTTTTGTTGCGACAATGTTCTTTGCAATGTATCTGGCTGCATATGATGCAGATCTATCAACTTTTGAAGGGTCTTTTCCTGAAAAAGCTCCTCCTCCATGACTTCCATGACCGCCGTATGTATCTACAATTATCTTTCTTCCTGTAACACCTGCATCTGCGACAGGTCCTCCTACTACAAAAGCGCCTGTTGCATTCACATGAATTTTTGTTTTTTTGTCAATCCATTTTCCGCAAATTGGTTTTATTACATATTTTATGACATCCTTTACAATAGTTGAATGTTTCACTTTTGGAGAATGCTGAGTTGCAATAACAACTGTATCTACTCTTTTTGGTTGTCCATTGTAATACTCTACAGTTACCTGGCTTTTTGTGTCTGGTCTTAAATATTTGAGTTTTCTTGATTTTCTAACAACAGATAATTTTTTTGTCAGTTTATGAGCTATAATTATTGGTAGTGGCATTAATTCAGGAGTCTCATTTGTTGCAAATCCAAACATTAATCCTTGGTCTCCTGCTCCTTGTTCTTTATGAAGTCCTTTTCCTGATGTAACTCCTTGTGAAATATTTGGACTTTGTTCTGAAATAGCATTCAACACTCCGCAACCATCACAATCAAATCCATAATCAGGATCATCATAGCCAATATCTCTAATAGTATCTCTTACGACTTTCTGCACATCAATATAAGTTTTTGTTGTTAATTCTCCTGCTACAATTACAAAGCCTGTTTTTGTTAGGGTTTCAATTGCAACTCTTGAATCTGGATCATCACTTAAAGCAGCATCCAATATTGCATCGCTAATTTGGTCGCACATTTTGTCAGGGTGCCCAGCACCCACGCTTTCGCTTGTAAATAAATATTTTCCTTGTTTGTTCATACTTTTGCCTCCTTAAATTCCTGATTTTTGTAATCTGAAAGAACATTATATGCTTCATAAAATGGTTTTGTAAGATGAGTTATTTTTTGATTTATAGGATTTGCTTCTTTGCTTGTTAATGATTCTAATCCATGTAGTTGAAAACTTTTTCTATTTCCATAAGCAGTTTTCAATGCACTATATCTTATTTTTCCAATGTTGTTATGCACTGCAAGCCATATGCCTGAAAGACGACAATTCTTAAGAATAGGATCTATTTCTGAAGAACCATTCATATATTCACTTGCAAAGTATTCAAATTCCCCATTATCTACTGCTTTTTTCACTTCATTTTCAAGCAAGCTAAGTTTCATTCTTCAAAGAAACAAATAAACCTTATATAAAAGTTCTTGACAAAAATATTCTGAAAGGAATAATTCACTTGCTAAGTTTTATATAGATATTTTATTTTCTTTGTTTTATGTTTAGAAAACCTTTTTTAATAACATTCCTATTTCTTTTATTACCATTATTATCATATGCTCATCCTTTGGATGTTGTTTATTCTGAAATGTTTGTAGTTGATGATCACATCAATTATAGTATTAAGTTTTCTTCTTTACACTTAGTAAGTATTGTTGGCCTTGAAAGTGTTGAAGAGTTGAACAAGGAAGAGATTGATGTGCAGTTAATAAGAGATTATTTTGATGAAAACTTAATTATCTCTGATGAGAATAGAATTTGTCATTCTTCATTGAAAAAAATTATTCTGGATAAAAATTATAATATTAATCCTCAGTCTTCAATAAATATTTATTTTAATGCTGTTTGCAAAGAGAAAGTTGAATATTTTGAAATATCCACATCTCTTTTTTCAAATTATCCTTATCCTAAAATATTAATGATGGATGTTTATTATAATAATGAAACAACTAATTTTGTTAAGAATTACAATGAAAAAACTTTTTTACCTGTTTTCTTGGAAGAAAACGTTTTTGAAAAACAATCAGAATCAAAAAACTTTGTTAGAGCTTTGAATTTCATAAAAACAGGGATACATCATATTTTTATTGGTTATGATCATATAGCTTTCATTATTGGCATAGTGATTATAATATTGAGCTTTAAACAGGCAGTAAAAATTGTTACTGCTTTTACAATCGCCCATAGCATAACATTAATTTTATCTGCGTTGGACATAATAGTTATTCAACAAAGCATTGCAGAACTAATAATTGCTTTAAGCATAGCATATATTGGTTTTGAGAACTTATATTCCAAAAAGATAAAAAAACGCTGGGCGATAGCTTTTATTTTTGGTTTATTTCATGGTTTTGGATTCTCAGCTGTATTAAAAGAAATAGGATTACCAAAAGGTTTTGAAATTATTTCATTGTTGTCATTTAATGTTGGTGTTGAGATTGGTCAGTTAGCAATAGTTGGTTTAATAATTCCAATGATGTTGTATTTTAAAAAATATTCTTGGTTTAATAGTTTTAAAAGTTTTTCATCTGGAATAATATTTTCATTAGGTATTTTTTGGTTTATAACTGGATTGTTTTTTTTCTTTTAATTTTTTTTCTTTTAAAATTGTTTTAGCAAAAAATTTATAAATCTAAACTTATAGTAATAAGTTGGGGTGTTGAATTGATTGAACTTGGTGGAAACATAATTCTTGTAGGATTTAAAGAGTTAGACTATACAGAGCTCATAGTTGTTAAAAAAGTCGTAGGTAATTATGCTCGTAAGATGAGTGATGTTCTTAAAAATTTTGAGAATTTGACAGTCACTATGAAGGCTGTGCATAAAACTCCAAAGAGTCAGAAATATGAAATACATGCTAAATTAATGGCTGGTGGAAAACCTCATACCTCTGAATTGGTGGAGAGAAATCTTTTTGTGGCTATTGATTTGTCTTTAAAGAAAGTGCTTTCATCTATAAGTAAATAAAAACTAAACTATTTTTTAGAAGTTTCTGTTTTTTTTGTTGTGTTCTTAGTTTTAGCAGTTTTTGTTGTTTTTTGTTTAGAAGTTTTTTTAGTTGTTGTTTTTTTTGCAATTGGTTTTGATTTCTCCTCGATTTCTTTTTTCGGAGTTTCATCTTCAGTTTTTTCTTCGCTCTTTTTTTCGTCTTTTCCAAGTGCATCTTGAAGTTTTCCTTTTAAACCAGTTGCTTTTTCTTCTTTTTTCTTTGATTTTATTGCTTCTTTAAATTTAAATCCTTCAAGTTCTGCTTTTACTGTTCCATCTTCTTCTTTTATAGCGGTTATTTTTACATGGTGTGGAGGATTTTTTATTCCATGCTTCCAAATATGTTCATTAACTTGTTTTCCTAACTTAATGTTCTCTGATTTCATATGTTTTATTAAAAATTCTTTGAGTGTTTTTACAGCTTTCTTTGATCTTTTATATTTTGGAACTTTAAGCCATCCTTTTCTTAATGGAACGTTGTACATTCTTTCAAAAGTTGTTTTTTCTGCCATTTTTAAGCTTTAGTTTTTGTTCTTCTCCAATGTCTTTTGACTCTCGTATGCCTTCCTGGATGTATTCTTCTTCCTGCACCATATATCTTTGGAACAGTCCAATAGGGTGCCCAACGTACTTGCCTGCCTTTCTTTGCTAATCTTAATTTTCTACTTAAGTGAATGAATCTTGCCATTTTCTATTTTTTACTTGTTTTTTCTTCTTTTTTAGTTTTTGCTTCAATTTTTTCTTTAGTTTCTTCTTTTGGTGTTTCTTCTTTTTTTTCTATAGTTTTATCTTTTGTTTTAGCTTTTTCAATAGAATTTGTTTCTTCTTTTACTTTTGGAATAGTTTTATTTTTAGGGTTTGGTTTTTCTATCTTTTTTGCTGTTGAAAATAATAATGATATTCCTTTTGAGGTTGTTACTCTGCCTTTGTGTTTGTCTGCAATATCCTGTTTTATTAATTTTGCCTCTTCTAACTGTTGCAGTATTTTTCTTATGATATTGCCTGATGATTTATAGAATTTTCCAGGTTTTACACCTCGATTTTTCTTACCGCCATATTTTGTTCTTAGTTTTGAAACTCCTATAGGTCCAAGTAAATGAACTTTTCTTAATACAGATGCAGCTCTTATATACCACCAGTCAGAGTTTGTTGGAGGTCTTTCTTTGTGCATGCCTGTTTTTACAAAAGGAGCCCAGCTAGGCATATGTATTTCCTTCTTCAGCTCTAAAGCTGTTGTTTTTATTAGTTCTTGTTGTGAAACTTTAAATACCATTTTTTATACCTATCTCTCTAACTATTTACTTAGAACCTCTAAACCATGAATTTGAAATAATTGTCGGTTTATAAACTTTTTGGAAAGAATTATATACTTCTTTTCAATCTGTTTTTTTGGTGATTTTTATGAATGATGTTTTATATCTGGAAGATTCATATTTGAAGGAGTTCAATGCAACTGTTAAGAATGTTGATAAAGGCAAATTTGTAGTTTTAGATAAGTCTGCTTTTTATCCTAATTCAGGTGGTCAACCATGGGATGAAGGCGTTATTAAGCGTGGTGATGATGAGTTCAAAGTAGTATTTGTTGGTAAGTTTTCTGGAAATATAAGTCACGAGGTTGATGTTGTGGGACTTAAGATTGGAGATTCTGTTAATTGCTTTATTGACTGGGATAGACGTTATACTCTTATGAGAATGCATACTGCAGCTCATATTTTGAGTTCGGTTGTACATAATGACACGGGAGCATTAATTACAGGAAACCAAC
The DNA here is from genome assembly GCA_002686295.1 of Candidatus Woesearchaeota archaeon. Lineage (GTDB taxonomy): Archaea > Nanobdellota > Nanobdellia > Woesearchaeales. The sequence continues at coordinate 6,128 of NZBB01000040.1, read as the reverse complement.
TTGGTTTGGATAGAAGCAGGATTGATTTTAACATGGAAAATTTTGATAGAACTAAATTGTCTGATTATTTGGATAAAGCTAATGATATTATAAATAGTGATTTGGATGTAAAGAGTTTTTATCTTCCAAGAGCTGAAGCTATGAAGCTGCCTTCTGTTGTTAAACTTGCTTGTGCACTTCCTCCTAGCATTGATAATTTGCGGATTGTTAAGATAGGTGATTTTGATACTCAAGCAGATGGTGGAACACATGTTAAGAAAACTTCAGAGATTGGAATGCTTGAATTAGTTAAGGTTGATAACAAAGGTAAAAATAATAGACGCATTTATTTTAAACTAACGAAGTAATATACATAAATAGTACTCTAGTATAGAAAAATTTATATAGAAGTACTTTCTAAGTTTATACAGGATTGAAAATGGATGTTGATGCAATACAAAGAATAAACGGGATGTCTCAAGAATTGAAAAACTTCGGATTTTATAATTCTTCAAATGAATCAATTAATGGAGCAAAAGAAATTTTATTATCAAAAGACCAGCAAGAAAACAAAATATTTGAAGAAGAAAATATGTTAAAAGACTTATCAAACAGCTTCAAAAGATACAGAGGAATGACTGATGAAAAAATAATTGGATTACATAAGGAAATAAGCTTTTTGCAAGATCAAATAAAATATTTGAAAGATGGAATATTGGTACAATTAGCAACCATAGGACAAAAACAACAAGTTCAAAAAGAAGAAATACAACAGAAAGAACTAAAAAAAGAGTCTTTACAAAAAGAAAACAAATCAACTGAAAAACCATATTACGAAAAACAAGGTCACTTCACACCAGAAGATGTGAAGGTCGACGAAATATTCTATTACGGTCAGAAATAAGGAGAGTTGGGAAAGGCTATCTTAGCTCTCCAATATTCTCATCAGGATTTCCAGAATAAATAAAACTTCCAGAAACAAGAATGTTGGCACCAGCTTCAATAGCTAACTTTGCTGTTTTAACATTAATCCCACCATCAACTTCTATATCTATTAGAGGAAAAGAGCTTCTTATTAACCTAATCTTTTCAAGAGATTTTTCAATAAAAACTTGTCCGCTTTTACCAGGATGAACACTCATAACAACAACAAAATCAACAGAATCAAGGTATTTGAGTATGTCATCAACATCCGTTTCAGGGCTTATAGCAATTCCTGTTTCTAATTCATGAAATTCCATCAAACTAATGACTTTTTCAGGATTATAAGCTGTTTCTATATGAAAAGATATCCTTTCAACACCTGCTTTAGCAAAATCTTCTATGTAATTCTCAGGTTCTAAAACCATTAAATGAACTTCTTTTGGAATGTTGCTTTTAAGTTTTGCAACTTCTTCAGCACTAATAATTCTATTCTCAACAAATTTTCCGTCCATTACATCTATGTGGATGCTATCAGCAGACTGTGCAAGGTCAACAGATTTCTGAGAAAAACCATTAGCCATTATTGATGCAGATATTTTTATCATTTTGAATACTAATAAATACTAATATTTAGCTTATATTTAATGATTTCTGTGAATTTGTATTGATTTTTAACAACATTTTTATATTTTAAAAACAATTATTGAATAAATGGTGAGAAAATGGTAAAAATTTACTTGGGGGCAGATCATGCAGGCTTTAAACTAAAAGAGGAAATAAAACAAACTCTGTCTTTTGGAAATATCAAATTTGAAGACTTAACACCCAACTACAAAGAGGGTGATGACTACCCTGATGTAGCTTTGCTTGTGGCTGAAAAAATAGTTGAAGAAAAAAATGGAAGAGGAATACTTATCTGCGGAAGCGGTATTGGTATGAGCATTGTAGCAAACAAAGTTCCTGGTGTGAGAGCTGCACTTGTATCTAATTCTGACCAATTAGATTTAAGCAGAAGGCATAATGATGCAAACATACTGGTGCTTTCAGGATGGTGGTGCAAGGATTGTGATTTATCAATGATAAAATCATGGTTTTTTACGCATTTTGAAGGTGGAAGTGGAAAACACCAAGCAAGACTTAACAAGATTAAAAGAATTGAAGAAAAATACTCTAAGACTTCCTCTTGAAAACTTTTTTTGCGGCAAGTATTATGTCTTTTTTTGTCAGATGATATTTTTTCAACAGTTCTTCTGCCATACCAGATTCTCCAAAAGAATCATTAACAGCAACAAATTCTATTGGTGTTGGATGCTTTTTTGCAAGCAATTCAGAAATTGCACTTCCTAATCCTCCATTTGCCTGATGCTCTTCAGCTGTTACTATCGCAGATGTTTTCTTAGCTGAATCTATTATTATTTTTTTATCCAAAGGCTTTATTGTATGAGCGTTTATGACTTCTGCTTTAATCCCTTGCTTTGAAAGTTCTTCTGCAGCAGTTAAAGCTTTATGAACCATTATTCCACAAGCAATTATTGTTACGTCAGAGCCTTTTTTTAGAATATTGGCTTTTCCAATCTTGAAAAAGCTTTTTTTATCGGTAATCATTGGTGTTTTACTTCTTCCAAGCCTCAAATATATAGGTCCTTTAATCTTAGCAGATTCTTTTACAGCTTTCTTTGTTTCTTCATAATCGCATGGAACAACAACTCTCATATTTGGAAGTGATCTCATAATAGCAATATCTTCAAGTGCTTGATGTGTTGCTCCATCTTTTCCTACACTTAAACCTGCGTGTGTTATACCAAATTTTACATTCGCATTATTATAACAAACACTTATTCTTATTTGATCTAATGTCCTGTTAGGAACAAATGCTGCGAATGTTGAAATAAAAGGAGTTTTGCCTGATAATGCTAATCCCGCAGCCATCCCTACCATATTTTGCTCTGCTACTCCACATTGAAAAAATCTGTCAGGGAACTTGTCTGCAAAAAGGTTTGTTTTAGTGCTGTCAGTTAAGTCTGCACTTAAAACAACTATGTTTTTATCTTTTCCAAGCTCAGCTAATGCTTCACCGTATGCCTGCCTTGTAGCTTTTTTTTCATCCATTTTTTATTTTTCTGTACTCTTTCATTAGTTCTTTAAGAGCTTTCTCTGCCTGCTCTTTGTTTGGTGGTTTACCGTGCCATTTGTAATTATTTTCCATGTAAGAAACTCCTTTACCAGGAGTTGTTTTGGCAATTATTACCACTGGTTTATTGGCTTTTTTAGCCTTGCTTAATGCTTCAAGTATTTGTTTTATGTTGTTGCCGTTGATTTTTATTGTCTGCCAATTATAAGATTTAAATTTCTTATCCAATGGTTTAAGAGGCCAGATTTTTTCTGTGTTACCACTTATCTGAATATAGTTTCGGTCAACAATAACAATTAAATTATCCAAACAGTATTTATTGGCTGCATTAACAGCTTCCCATGTGCTACCTTCATTTAAGTCCCCATCAGATATAACACAGAAAACAAAATTTTTCTTTTTATCTAGTTTTTCAGCTAAGGTCATTCCTACTGCAATACTTAAACCATGTCCCAAAGAGCCGGAACTTGATTCAAGACTCGGCATGTCAACATAGCTTGGGTGTCCTTGAATCTTTGAGTTAATCTTTCTGAAAGTTTTCAACTCATTCACAGGAAAATATCCTGTTCTAGCCATAGCTGCATAACGAACAGCACAAATATGTCCATTTGAAAGAACCAATTTATCTCTATCAGGCCAAGTTGGATTTTTTGGATTCTGATTTAAAACTTTAAAGTATAAAGCCGCAAAGATATCTGCCATTCCAAGAGCACCTGCCGGATGACCAGATTCTGCTTCAGAAATCATTCTTATGATGTCCTGTCTGAGAGTGTTTGCTATAAGCTTTAATTTTTTCATTATTAAAACTCTTAGTTTTATAGTATAAAAAGATTTCTAAAAATTTTTATAGCAAAGCTTAATTCTCTTCTCTTTATGGATAAAATTACTTTAGGAGGGCAGGCAGTTATTGAAGGTGTTTTAATCCGCTCTCCGAATCACTATGCTGTTGCTGTAAGAAAACCAGATAATAAAATATCTGTTAAAACAGAGAAATATGTTTCATATACAAAGAAAAATAAATTCTTTGGGTTTCTTTTTATAAGGGGAGTTATAACTTTGTTTGAAACAGTTATAGTTGGAATGAAAGCTCTTATCTACTCTGCTAATGAATCAGGCGAAGAAAAAGAGGAGTTAACTGCAAAAGAACTGGCTTTCACAGTGATAACATCTATAGTTGTAGCTTTGCTGATATTCAAATTTGTTCCTTTGCTTTTAGCAAATGTTCTAAGTAAAAATCTTGGGTTGAGTAATTTTTGGTTTAACATCTTTGACGGGATTATAAAAATATTCATCTTTGTTCTTTACTTGGTTGCATTGTCTTTCATGGATGATGTCAAAAGATTGTTTGAATATCATGGAGCAGAGCATATGAGTGTTCATTGTTATGAATCAAAGAAAAAGCTAACTGTAAAAAATGTTAAAACATTCAAAACATTACATCCCAGATGTGGAACTGAATTCTTGCTTTTAGTGTTATTCACGAGCATAATTTTTTACATGTTCATACCTTTTGAAGCTAGTTTAATGTTAAAGTATGTTTATAGAATAATACTTTTGCCGGTAATTGCAGGTGTATCTTATGAACTATTAAAATTGTCAGGAAAACATTATGACAAAATTTTATTCAAAATAATTGCTTGGCCTGGTATGATGTTGCAGAAAATAACAACCAGTAAACCTTCTGATGATCAGATAGAAGTAGCAATTGAATCATTGAAAGCCGCTTTTAACGCTGAAAACTCTTCTTAAGTTCTTCTTTTGTTATGAAAGTTTCAGGAGCCCATTCATCAATCTTGTCTTTTAGTCGGATAAATCTTTCTTGTTTTCCAACACCTTTAAAATCTTTAATCATATTTGCTATTATTTTCTTGTAATTGTTCACAACTTTATTAGTTTTTGAAACATTCTCTCTGAAATGAGCTATTTCTGTTTTAAGATTTGAAGCAGTTCTATGAAATGATTTATCTATTTGGTCGCAGTTTTTTATAATTGTTTTTGAATCTTTTTCCAAATCAGCTATTCTAATAGCTAATCTAAGAATATAGTCGTTAATTCCTGATAAATCTTCTTTTTGTTTTTTCATTAAAACATCTTTTGTTAAAAGAGTTTAAATATTTTGTTGCTTTACGAAAAATACTTCTTGAAAACGAAAGGTATTTATATTAGTGATTAGTATAAATTAGTAAAAAAGAGGGAGAACTAATGGTTGATTTAGATTTTGCACCACCACCACCACCTAAATTCTTAAGTGAAAAATCTGATAAGGAGTTTAAAGAATCTAAAGATAAACCTATAGAAAAAGAGTTAGTTAAAGAAATTCCTGCTGTTGAATCTGAGAAAAAAGAAGGTTTTTTCTCGAAAGTTTTCAAGAAAAAAGAAACTGAGACAGTTGGTAAGTCAGTTGAACAACCAATAGGTGAAGCTGAGAAAAAATTAAATCTTGAAGATGTCAGAGCAAAGTATAATATTCCTTCAAAAGAAGAAAAGATTGAGAAAAAAGCTGTTGATGTGAAGAAGTGGGATAACGGTGATATAGTCGAAGAATATCAGGAGCCAACATCAAAAAGTCCTAGGTGGGATACTCCTGTTCATAAAGCAGACCATATTCATGGAGAGATTTCATCTGAAGAAGAGATTGATGTTTCTAAGATGCCACAGAGAAAATCTCATAGAAAAATGGGTGAGAGAATGACAGGTGTTAAAATTAAAGGAAAGAGACGCTCACCTGTAAACAAGGCTATTGATGATTATTTTAAAAAAGTTGAGAGAGAACAATTATTAATTCAGAAAGAACTCGAAAGAATAGTTACACATCCAAAGAAATCTCTGAAGAAAAAGTCAAAAGAATATTTAATTCATCATAATGAGAAGCTTATAAAGTCGATGAAGCAACTGCTTGCAACTATAAAAACAATTGATGATGTAAAGTTTCAAAAAAGCGTTCAAGGAAATAAGAAAGCTTTCCAAAAATGGATAAGTGGAATTTTGGAACTCGAAAAAAAAGCTGAAAATAAAAGAAATCAGATAATGCAGAAGAAAATAATACAGATGTTTAAGGTTTATAGAGATGGATTAAACAAAGATTTAGATGATA
>NZBB01000039.1 GCA_002686295.1 Candidatus Woesearchaeota archaeon | reverse complement strand
CCCTTTTTTTATAAAAACTGTCGATGATATTAAAATATCAGCCAATTATTACTCTTCATTTACTTCTAAAAGCATTATATTATTGCATATGCTTAATGGAGAAAAGAATGATTGGAATACATTAATACCTTTTTTAAGGGAAGCAGGATATCATGTAATATCCATAGATTTAAGAGGGCATGGTTTTTCAGATCTTAAATGGGAACAGTTTTCATCTAATGATTTTAATAAGATGATAATGGATGTTGAAGCTGCTTCAAAATTTTTAAAGGCAAAAGGAGTAAAAGATATTAACATCATAGGTGCAAGTATCGGGGCAAATATTGCTTTAAAATATGCTTCTAAAAATGAATATGTAAAAAACCTTGTTTTGCTATCGCCAGGAATGAATTATAGAGGCGTTTCTATTGTTGAAAGTATTAAGAATTATAAGAATCCAATATTAATAATAAATTCTGAGCAAGATAATCTGGATGAGGTGGAGAGAATATATGAACTGGTTGTTGGTGAGAAGAAACTGCAGTTATATAGTGGTTCACAGCATGGAACAAAAATGTTAAGTTCAGATGGTTTGAATGATTTAATTCTTAACTGGCTTAATTCTTAAATGGTTTAAAAATAAATAACTTTATAAAAAAAGTTGTTTAACAATTAATATGACTTATCAATCAGCAAATAATAACTATTCTTCAAAAAAAGAATATTCAAGCAAAGCCTGTTCTATTAGCGATTCTTATAAATCATCTTGTAGTAAAGGCGCTTGTAAAGGAACTTGTATCAGTGTGGAAGTTTGTTCTTGCAAATAATTTACATTTCATCAATTGCTTCAAAGCCAAGTAAAGACGACCCGTTCTTTAAAACCTGTTTAATGGCAGAAATAAGTTTCAATCTCGCATTCCTAGTTATAGGCTCTTCTTTCAACACTCGGTGTTTATGATAGTATTCGTTGAAAGTTTGCGATAATTCAAGAAGATAACGTGCAATCAGAAAAGGTTTATAAGACTCAGATGCTTTTTTAACAATTTCAGGATATGATGAAAGAAGATTTATAATTTTTTGCTCTAATGGGGTTTTAAGCATAGAGTATTTTACTTTAACAATTTTTTCTTTGTTCTTTCTTAGAATTGAAGAGCAACGTGCATGTGCATATTGAATATAAGGTCCTGTTTCACCCTCAAATGATATTGATTCTTTTGGATTAAACAAAATGTCTTTTACAGAGTCATATTTTGTCAGATAAAACCTTATTGCAGCCATAGCAATTTTTTCTGATCTTTCATCCATTTCTTTTTTTGTTAATTTATGTCTTTTCATAATCTCCTTTTTTGCAAATCCTTTTAATTCATTTATTAAAGTGTCTGCATCAACTATTGTTCCCTCTCTCGATTTCATCTTGCCAGTTGTAAGATTAACCATGCCGTATGCGAAATGATGACATTTATCTGCAAAAGAATATTTTAGTTTTTTTAGTGTTTCAAATAATACTTTGAAATGATAATTTTGCTCTGTAGCAACAACATAGATTAGCTTATCATATTTGAAATCATAATAACGCTTTTTAGCAAGGTAAATATCTTGAGTTATGTAAACAGTTGTTCCATCAGCTCTTAATAATACTTTTTCTCCATAACCTTCTTTTTTGAGATTAATAATAACTGCTCCTGTTTTGTCTTTATAGAACACTTTATTTTTTAATCCTTCTTTAACAATCTTTTTTCCTTTCTCATACATCTCGCTTTCATAGTATTCCTTATCAAATTTTATTCCAAATTTTTTGTATGTTTCTTTGAATCCTTTAAACGCCCATTTATTCATTTTTTTCCATAAAGTAATGGTTTTTAGATCTTTGGATTCCCATTTGTGCAATAAATCTCTTGCTTCATCTTCTAATTCAGGTTTATTCTTTACTTTTTGAGTGAATAGAACATAATATTTTCCAACAAAGAAATCTGATTTCAGATTTTCTTTTTCAGGAGTGTTGTTTTTTCCAAATTTTTGATATGCAAGCATTGACTTGCAAATATGTATTCCTCTGTCATTGTTAATATTTGTTTGAATAACTTTTTTCCCATCAGATTTAAGAATGTTACATAACGCTTGTCCAAGACACATGTTTCTTACATGGCCAAGATGCAGTGGCTTGTTTGTGTTTGGACCAGGATATTCTATCATAACTTTATTTTTGCTTTGTTTTGTTTTTCCATAAGTATTTTTTTCTTCAAGTATGTTTTTTATTACTTTTTTGTTTAATAAAGAGCTGTTTATGAAAAAATTAAGGTATGGACCTTTTCTTTCTATTTTGTTGATTTTTTTGTTTGGTTTTATTTTTTTAAGCAGTTCTTCAGCTATTTTATCAGGTGATTTCTTCTCTTTTTTTGAGAGTGAAAAACATGGAAAGGCATAATTGCCCATTTTCAACTCAGGAGGTTTCTCCAGAAGTGCTTTTATATCTGCTTTATTTAGTTTTGTTGCTTCACTTAACAATGTTATTACTTGGTTTTCGTATTTCATAATAATATATGTTTAAAAACATAAGTTTTCTCAACTAGTTTTTTTATTATTGCAGGTATTATTCCTGTTCTTAAAGTTTTCTCTAAATAAACTCCTTTCCATCTGCCTAGAGAAACTAAGTATTTCTGATTTTTTTGCCTGAAGATTTCTTTGTCTTTATTATTTATTGATAACAGAATGTTATTTGCTGCTGTTCTCCCTTCTTGTATGGCTGTTTGGGCAGTTGTTGGCTGAGGATTTTTATATTGGTATGCACAGTCTCCTACAGAATATATTGATGCATTGCTTGATTGAAGGTATTCATTAGTCATTATTAAACCTCTGTTATTAGTTCTCAAACCTGTTTTTTGATTGACAGGGTTTGCTTTAATTCCACCACACCAGATTATTGTACCTGCATAAATCTTTTTATTATTTCTTAAATAAACAACTCCTTTCTCTGCTCTTGAGACAACTGTATTAGTCATTATATGAACACCTTTATTTTTTAGAATATTAAATACTGTTTTCTCAGCTTTTTTCAACCCAGGCAAAATATCCTTGCATGCTTCCACTAATAGTATATTTGCTTTTGTTCTTTCTATAAGCTCTGCAGCCAGTTCTATACCTGTAAGTCCCGCACCACAAACTATTATGTTGTTTTTTTCTTTATAGAATCTTGATTTCTCAGTTTCTTTTCTAATGGTTTCTTGTATTGATTTGTAATCCCATATATCAAATGAATGTTCTTTCATTCCTTTTATTCCACAGTAGTTTGTTACTCCTCCAATTGCCAAGATTATATAATCATAACTTATTTTTCTAGTTTTTGTTAAAACTACTTTTTCAAAAGGCTTAACACACCATAATTCTTCGTTATAAAATCTTATATTATGTTTTTCATAATATTTTTTCAAATCAAATCTTATGCTTTTTTCTTTTGTTCTGCCGACAGCAACTTCATGCATTGATGGTTGGTATATAAAGAAAGGGTTTTTATCAATTACAGTTAAGTCAACTTTTCCTTTTAATACTTCTGCAGCCTCAATTCCTCCAAATCCAGAACCAATGATGACAACTTTTTTCATTATACAATATTTTTAATTATTACATTTAAATAATTTGTTCTTGATAAACTTATCTTTCAGAAAAAAATCCTTTTTTAATAAATTTAGTTGCTTTATTTGTTCTATACATATAAAAAAAAAGTTAAAAATCTTATTTAAATGTTTATTAGAATATGACCCTAGAAGGATTCGAACCCTCGTCTACCGGTATCTCTCAATCTGTGCAATTTTATGTTGCACGCTTTTGATCAAGCTTTTTAAAAGATTGTCCGAAGCCGGTTGCACTATCCAGGCTATGCTATAGGGCCATTAAATAAGTTATAGACTTCTATTATATTAAATATCTTGCTATTTTTTCAGAAAAAACTTATTTCTTTTTAAGAGTTATCTCAATTGTCGAAACTCTTATTTGTTTTCCTTCTTTGTTTTCGAACTCTTCTGAGTTGATAGCTATTCCTTTTAACTCTATCTGGTCTTTCAGAAATCTTTTTGAAGCCACTTCTGAAACATCAACTGCTCGATTAATAAATTTTCCTCTTGCTTTCACTATCACTTCGTTTGCATCTTTTGTTGTGAATTGCATGACTATACTTGTTACATAGTTCATGAAAGGTTTTCCACCTATAAAGATGGAGTTGTCCTCGGTCATTTCTATCCCCTCTTATTTATTCTAGTAATGTACCCTGCGACTGTGTTCCTTATTTTTTTTGAAGAAATATCAGTTAGTTTTTCTACTATCTCTTTATTCTTGTTAAAGTCGTTTGTTAATTCTTCCTCATGCTCTTCTATTATCCTATGAGTTACGGCTTTTATTAGCTTAGTCTTTATTCTTCCCATTTTTACGTCTAAAAACAATGTTTATTTTATAAAGATTTTGTTTTTTCGAAAGATTTTTAAATATTATTTCAAAATATGTGTATTAAAACATTTATCGGGGTGATAAAATGGCAAAAACTCCAGCATGGTTAAACTGGGTTGCTTTGGTTATAGGGGTACTATATCTATTAGCAGATCTTGGTGTATTCGTCTGGTGGACAGTCAACTGGTGGACCGCAGCTTTTGTTCTTTGGGGTCTCTGGAAAGTGTCCAGCTAAAACTATAAAAAATATTTTTTTATTTTTTTTAAGAATTTTTTTAATTTGAAACCATTACTCTGTTAGAATATATTATTCTTTCTTTGTTTCCATCCATGAATTTTATTCTTACTTCAGGTAATGATAAGTTTCCTATTATCTTTAATCTCGACTTAATTTCATATGTTATAATTCTTTCTTCAAATGGTTCTAAGCTTTCAATATTCCATTTTATTATTGTTCCTTTTTTCTCATGGGGAGTTATTTTTTCTGGATGAATTGTTCCAAGTTTTTTGCTTTTCAGAAGTTGAGCTATGCTTGGAATCCTATCAATTATTCCGATTCTGTCGACTATTTTTCTTGTTCTATTTTTCACAAACAATCTTATTTTTAGGTGTTCAAGTCCTTCATCATTTTGGCTTTCTGCAAAAGCTTCTTTTGTTATTATTATTGGACTTCTGTAAATATAGTAGAGTATTAATGAAATAAATATTATTATTAATAAGAATATTGGTCTTCTGTAATTTGTTGTTACAATTATTGTTCTTAGTTCTTGAGAATTTAATGTTATATCCCATTCTAAGCTTTTTCCTACTGTTGTTGATTTTGGGTCTGAATTTGTTAGCATTCTCTTGAGCCAAGACATTGCTAAGTTAACTTTTTTTGTCTTTTTTGAATTTCCAAGATTTTCAAGTGTTATTGTTTCGGTTGTTTTAAACAGAAAACTTTTTGATTCTCTATCTTGTATAATTGTTGAATATCCAATAACTTCATATGTTTGAGTTGATTGACTTATAACAACATCTTTTACAAGAAGTTTAACGTCTAATGAAAATAGTCCTGGTTCTTGTAATTCATCTATTTTATATAAGTATTCTGTTCTTTTTTCTTCTAATGGTCCTAGAGTGGTAGTTACTTTGTCTTGAAATAATGTGCTTTCAATTTCTATTTCTAGCTCTCCTATGTCTAGTGCATTTCTATTTCTTAGATATATTTCTATTGGGATTTTCTTTCTTGGATCAACTTCTTTATCTATGTTTGCACTAAATTGGATTGATGGTCTGTATATTCCAAAAACCGGATCGTAAGGTCTTATGTTTATTGTGAATACTTTATTCATAAACTCTCCTATTTGTGAACTTTTAAATTTAACATTTATTGCATGAATTCCTAATGGCACTTCTGAACCAGGATTTATTTTTAGAACAAATGATTTTGAGCTATCAGCAGGAACCAGTATTTGATTTGTCAGCAAGTTCCATGAAGGGTCAAATGCAGAAACTGTGAAAACATCTGATATTCCAAGAAAATTAGTTATTGTAATATTAAATTCTGCTGCTTCATCGCTGAAAATATCTTTTTTTATTGGAACTGATTTAACATAGAAATCGGTTGCTGAAACTAAAGTGCTTGCGAGAATTAATAATATTAATAGGTTTAATGCTATCTTCATGGTTTTACCCTCATCAAAATTTAAGAATTATCTACTATTTAAACTTTTCCAATTTAAACTTTTCCATAGTAAGATTTATATTCTTGTTTTGATTTCTTTTTTTACTATGATGTTATTAACAGTAACTGATAACCTTTTGGATGTTGATTTTTATCATGATGAGTTTAAAGGATTTAATGCACCTAATAGAGGTTTTAAATACAAGCGTATTGGGTGGGTTGAAGATTACATAAAATTTTATGCTCAGGAATTTTCTGAAGGTGTTGAAATTGACAGGATGATTGATTGGGTTGATAGCGCACATACTTATGGAAATAACTTTTTTGATGAGCATAGTTTTTACAAAGCAATGCACATTGCAAAGATTGATTATGGAATAAAAGTTCCTTATGTCCCTCTTTTGAAGTTTAAGGATTTGAGTTTTTCTCAGATAAATAATGTTATTTCAGATTATGATTCTGGTTTAACTGCAAAAAAAGTTGTCAGAAAATACGATTTGTTTAATGATAATGTTGTTTATCATTTGAGAAGAGATGTTTCTCGTAAGTTAAAACGTTTTGGTGTTTCTTTGGAAAAAGTTCTTCAAAGCAAAAAATTTTAATATTGTTTTATTGTTTTAATAATCATAGTATTTAATATTTCTTTTTAATAATTTGATTATATTTTTTAGTTTTGTTCACATAGTCATCAAAGCGGATGTATGCTTTATATCCTTTTTCTTTTTCTTCGATAGTCATATTTTTCATTATTTCTTTATTGTTTTTCATATATTCACTTACTTCATCTAAATCATCGAAATATTTTTTCAGAACAATTTTCTCATTTTGTTTGTAGTCTATAATCCATGGTCCTATAAGTTCTTCTACACTCATATTTTTTGGTAGTGGGTTGTTGTTTATATGAGTTTTGGAACGATTTGTAACTACTCCTGAGTTGCAATAACCGAAAGTTTTATATATTTGTTTTGCTATTTAGTTATTCATGTCTTTAGTTAATATTGTTAAGAATGCTTTTATTTCTTCAGCTTTAGCTGTTTCTTTGGTTTCTCCTTTGAAGGCAGATAATGCAATTGTAAATGGTGCTTTTGTTGATAAAAAGTCTAATCCTGTTGTTGAGGCAGTTGTTTCTTTTGAGCGTAATGGTTTAATAGTTGATTCTGATATTACTTCTTCTGATGGGGGTTTTTCTTTGGAAGTGCCTGTTTTAGGTTTGGAGGATGATTTTGTTCCTGATGATTTTAGTTTGGCTCATAATTATCCTAATCCTTTTAATCCAGGCACTAAGATTCAGTTGTCTGTTGATGATAAATCTGTTTTCTCTGTTTATGATATTCTTGGAAGGGTTGTTGACAGAGTTAATATTCCTAGTGTTGGCAATTATGAAGTTAGCTGGGGTGGAAAGAATAGTTTTGGAAAAGGCGTTAGTAGTGGAGTGTATATTTATCAGCTCAAGTCAGATTGTAAGGTTGAATCTGGTAAGATGGTTAAACTTGATGGTGGTGGTAGTTATGGTTTGAATATTAGTAAGTCAGGTTATTCTCCTAAGGTTTTGTCTAGAGTTGTTGATAATGCTGATTCAGTTCGTTTTGTTCATGATAATACTTCTAATTTAATTATTCCTTTTTCTTTGAATAATGATACTAGTTTTGTTCAAACTGGAAATATTGGTCCTTCGATTCTTGGTGGTGTTGAAGATGTTGTTTTGAGTGTTGGCGATACTTTGTCTTTGAATCTTAATAATTATGTTTATAATGATGATAATTCTTTGTTTTTGCCTCGGGATTCTTCTTTTGTTGTTAATGATTCTTTGCTTAGCTATGTTGCTTTGTCTCCTGATACTTTTGAAACTATTGTTGATGTGGTTGATGGTTTTGATAGTTCTTTGTTTGATTCTTTGGGTTTTAATGTGTATATTCCTTATGTGCTTGTTAATAGTGCTCCTGAAATAAGTATTCCTTCTTTGAGTCTTGATGAGGATTCTTCTGTTGATGTTTTGATTGGTGATTTGAATGATTATGCTGTTGATGTTGATGGTGATTCTTTGAGTTTTGAGGTTGTTAGTCAGGGTAATCCTTCTCTTGTTAATTTGATTCTTTCTTCTAATCAGTTGTTGGTTGATAGTTTGAGAACTGATGGTTATGGTGGTAGTTTGGTTGGTGTTAGTGTTAGTGATGGTTTGTTAAGTGATACTAGTTATTTTAACTTAGCTGTTAATCCTGTTGCTGATGTGTTGTTTGTTTTAAAGGATTATTATACTGATTCTACTCTTGTTTCTGATACCAGTACTTTTTGGATTGATGATTCTGTTTTTCATAGTTTTGATGGTACTTTGCGTAAGCAGTTGTTGCCTGGTGGTTATGAGTTTAATGCTTCTAATCCTTTGGCTTATAATCCTGGTGATATTGGCGGATGGTATCCTTTTAATCATTATACTTTTCTTCGTCGTCCTGGTGATACTGAGAATTTCGAACAGCGAGATCATGATGATACTTCTAGTGTTGTGATGTTTAACACTCTTGATGACACTGTTTATGCTTATAAAATAATGGATGATGTTCCTCTTTATGATGTTAGTTTGATTATTGTTGGTGATCCTCAGGGAACTGTTCGTTTTGGTGCTGATGATTTGAATGCTCCTGCTTGGTGGGATTTGAATCATATTGCTCCTGATAGTACTCGTTCTGCATGGACTCATCAGTTAATTGACAGTTTGAATGTGATTCCTCACATGGACAAGTTAAACCTTCAATATATTGAAAGCACAGAACTGCCAAGCGTTCCTTATTTAAGAATAGCAATAGATCCTTCATATCCAGGTATGGGCACTAATAGCACCGTTTATGAGAATGATACTAATGAGATTATTGTTGCTAATGCTAGATATCCACCTTCTTTGTCTAATAAACACACTTTTTATATTGAGATTGTGCAGGCAATAGGTAATTTACAGGATATTGGCGGACAAGACCCGTCAATAATACATCCAAATCAGGAAGGCACAGAATTAATAATTAACGATCTCGGTAAGAAATGCCTGTCTTTATTATATTTTATACAACCAATGACAAAGATATAATTAAAAAGATTTGTTTAAACTATAAAATATTCTATGTCTGTCATTTCCCAAGTATTCTCATTGTTCATCCATACAGGACAGCAAAGAACATCATCGGTATTACCATTATTTATCTCTTCTTCTAAGATACAATCATCAGGATAGTTTATGTGTCCTTCATCCCAGTAAGAGCCATTCAAATCACTATACCAACCAGAAAAATTATTGTTGAAATCAGACTGACAATGAAATTCATCAAATTCATCATCAGGTCTGTAACACTCGATAAAATCCTCACATGTCAAAGAGTTTACATCCCAATATCGTCCCATTGGGCAACAATGTCTTGCCTGCTCGCTATTAGACTGCATGTCCTCAACCAAAGCCGGAAGAGGAGTATCTATTGGATCCTGGCCTTTACTGCAATGATAATACTTACAATTAAAATACAACTCATACTTATCAGTAGAAACACCAAACTGCGAGTATTGAGCATTAATGCCAGCAACAGCGTCATTAGCAGACTGAGGAACAATAATACTAGTCTCATCAGTACCACTCGCACAACCAATAGTTTGCCAGCCAATATTCTCATCAACGTAAAAAATCCTACAATCAGGATAACTCTCGCTAGGAACCATAAAACCAAAAGTATCGAGAACTGAATGATAATATGGCACTGAGTAAGCTGTGAAATCGCAACCAACATCATCACACTCAGAACTCATCCAACTACAAGTAGGATCATGATTAAAATTGTTGCTTATTCCACAAGGCCTCTCATTACCAGGATCAGAACAAACACCTGCATCAACACAGTCAAACCACAAATTCTCATTATCATCAACATTATTAGTACAATCCTCCTCAATATCACAACACATAGCCCAAGTCAAATCACCATACCTGTTTGGCTCTGTATCAGTTGTACAATTGCTTAAATGAGCAGGGAAAGGAGAATCAATACCAGGATAAAACTCATAAACACACTTAAAACCAGTATCATTGCACTTTCCAGTTTCGCCAAGCTCTAAAGGATGACACTCACTGCCAACACCCAAATAACTAGTAAATTCATAAAGATTAATAGTTGGTTTATAATTATAACAAATAGCTGTATATCTATTTTGATAACTACCAATCCAAATATCACCATCCCAATGAGCACAGGGTCCTTCATGGCCAATAAAAGTTCCTGCTTCTCCACCCTCATAACCTTCTTCAACACAATACTGATTTATACTATCATCGCAAACAGTTGCAAAATATCTATAAGGATTATCAATTTCAGTATATTCTCTATTAGTTTCAAATCCAGAATGAGAACCACCACCCGAAGAAGGAGGACCCATAGTATCGGAGTCAGCATAAGTTTGCACAAACAATCCTGGAGCACCAACATCTTCGGTTGCAATAACCTGTAAAGAAGGAGAAATACAACAAATAGGATAATTATATGAATTTTTTTCAGGATCATCTAAAGTACGGGCATGACTATTAACAGGTCGAAAAAGACGTAAAAGCTCCATTTCTACAGGATCACAACTTCCAACACCCATATAACATCCAAAAGCCAACTCTAAAGGTTCAAAAATATGGATTGAAATAGAATCACTCTGAGAAATACTATCACCATTAGAAACAGTTAAAGAAACTGTGTAATCTCCACCAGCAGTATATTGAACTCCAGGAGGATTAAGCAAAGTTCTAACACCATCATGATTTGCATTAACAGTTGCATCGCCAAAATCCCACCAATAACTTAATCCAGAATCATTCCAACTAACAAAACCATTAAAAGGCATATCTTCAAATGATCCCCAGTAAGTGTTATCTTCAGGATATTCAATCTTTGCAAGCTCAACAAATACATTACATAAATCGCTTTTCTCATTTAGAAAGTTATCAGTCACAATTAATGATATATCTTGCAGACCAACATCATAGAAAACAACTTGCCCATTTTGTTCAGTGGCAGATGGAGGATCACAATTAGCACAAAAAGTCCAGTCAAATGTATATGGTGTGAAACCACCGTCCACAGAACCAAAAAAACTTATTGCAACACCAAAGGGGATTATTGGAGTATCACATGGTTGAGTTATATCAACAATTAATTCAGAACCTTCAGGAGGGGGAGGATTTTCTCCACTACCAAAGTCTCCTTCCCCATCAAAACCTGCATAAACATAACTGCAAAGAATAACAAACAACAACAATGACAAAAATTTTTTCATTAAACAATCCTCTTTTGACAATTACTTATTATAGTATTAATATATAAACTTTATGAAAGTTTAGAGCTCTTGTACTTTTCAGGCTTAAAAGGTTTTGCACGAAGAATTTTAACATTAAGACCTCTTTTCAACAATTCGTTTTTTAACTTTAACTCATTAGCCCACTGGTCATAGCCAAGGCATATAACACGTGGTTTTTCTTCAACGATAATTGAAAACAAGTCTTTTTCATGACCAAAAACTGCTTTGTCAACAAGTTTATAATCAGAAACTTTTTTTAGACGAACAACTTCAGAATTCAAAGGTTCACGATTTTTAATTCTCCTAAAATTATGATCTCTGCTAACAACAACAACTAAATAATCACCGAATTGTTTTGCCTGCTTAAAATAATCTTCATGTCCTTTGTGAAAAATGTCAAAAGAGCCAAAACACATCACTTTCATAAATTAAGTTAAAAATTTGTTCTTTTAAATATTTTTCACAAAATTTAAATAGTAAAATAATTTAAGAAAAGAAAAAGAGGTTTTGAAATGGGCGATTATGAGCTTCTTCCACACGAGGAACTTGAAGCATTAAGAAAAGAAATAGAGCATTTGAAGAAGAATCCATATTCTGGTAGCAAACAAAACAAAAATCTTCTTGACTCGATGGATGAGTTATCAATATCAATAAACAAACTTGTAAAGATACTTGAAGGTTCACAAGAAGAACTGATAAAAGAATATGCAGAAGCAAGCCCCACTAAATTATTAAAACAAATTTCAGATCAAAACGCAAAAATAGCAGAGGGAATAGTTGCTATTTCTAAGATAATGAAAAAACCAACAGAAAAACAAAAGACACAACCACAAATTTCAACACCTCAAATAACTCCTACAGCTATGCCTAAATCATCTGCTTTTTCAGGTACTAATGCTCCTTTAAGAAAAAGACCTCTGATTAAAAAATGAGCTTTCTGATAAATGAATTCTTAATGGCTGCTGCTAAAGCTTCCAAGAAAGAATGTAAAATAGAGAATTTTTCTTTTGACTTTGAAGAACAACACTTGTTGAAAAAACAGCTTTCTCAAGCAGAAGAAATTTATGAAAACTTAAAAAATGATTTAAGTAAAAAAAAACTTTTGATAATAAGTGAGAGAATAGAAAAACTTAGAGAGATATTATCTCATGAAGTTAAAGTGCCTGATGAATTCATAGAGCATGAGGGTATGCTAATAACTCCTCCTTTGTTGGATGAACTTGATTATGAGCTTCAATCTTTGGATGAAGAATTAAATATGCCAAAAAATAACCTTGAGAAACAAGAGATAAAAGAACCTGAACAAGAAGAAATACAGAAAAAAATAGAAGTCAAAGAACAGGGTTTATTAAACCTGCCACCTCCACCACCAAAATCATAAATCTCTTCCCATTAAAGTCCTTCTACCATTGGCTTTTGCACGCTCAATAGCTTTAAGAATTATTTCTTTAACTTTGTTATTTAATTCTTCTGGAAACTCTCCTGAAACATTGTATTTTCCAGCCAATTCCTTGATTTTTGCTTTTACAATGAATAAATCCAACACAATATACACCTCACAAACATATAGGAGTTAGTCATATTTAAAAGTTGCTATTTTATGAAGTTTATTAATTAAGAAACAACAAATATTTAATTAACCACTACATTTATACTCGAGAGTGAGTGTTCTGGAGTGTTAATTAACCACTACATTTATTTATGGCTAAACCAGAAAAACAATTTGTTTTTATACTTCCTATCAAGCCTGCAGAAACCAAATCGCTCAAATTGTATTACTTCTCCTTTCTTCAATTCAAGAACAGAAAGCTCTGCCAGTCCGGAAACAATTTTTTTATCAGGCATTAACACTTCAACATTAGCAAGTCCTTTACGGAAAGGAAGCCAATGAATTATTTTATCTCCTTTTTTCTTAAATTCAAACAAATCATTTCCTTTAAAGATGAAATATCCATTCTTTTTTTCAAAATTTAGACAGCCCATCAAACGATAAAGTTTTTTATCAGCAAGAAGTTTCAAATCATCCTTGCAAATATAGAATAATTCATGAACAGATAATTTTCTTACTCCTCTTTCAGAAAACTCCGGATGGCATTTCAATTCGATTTTTTGCTTTGGAGCGTCCTGAAGTCTTATCCTGACAGGGTCTTTAACAAAGAAGTAACGATTGCAATCAGCATCTAATATTCTCTTGTTATGCATTATTAAATTATCCCATGTAAGTGTTGATTCTGATTTTGTTATGCCTGTGCTTAAAACAAATTTTTTAATTGCTTCAGGCAAAAAACCACGTCTTCTGAGAGAAGCCAAAGTGCTTAATGAAGGATCATTCCATCCAGAAAGTTTTTTTTCTTTAATCAAAGCCCTTATTTTTCGTCCGGAACTCTCAACACCTTTTAAATTAAATCTTGCAAACTCGTAAATATTTGTTTCTTCAAAACTTAATAATCTTTGAATATAACGCTGTAATTCATTTCGCATCTCAAATTCTTTACTTCTAAACCTGTGAGTTATTCCTTCTAATCCATCCATTACTGCATTCTCAAAATCATATGTTGGCCAAACACAATATTTTTTCCCAGTTCTACAATGATTTTTATTAATTATTCTGAACATTGAAGGATCTCTCATAGTTGAATTCTTGTGTTTTAAATCTATTTTCAATCTTAAAATAGCTTCTCCGCTTTTCATTGAAGACATTTTTTTCCATAAAAGAAGATTCTCTTTAATATGATTATATCTACAATTGCATGCTTTCCCTATTTTTCTTCCTTTACTAATCTTCTCCTGAGGGCAAACACAAACATAGGCTTTTCCAAAGTCAATAAGTTTTTCTGCAAACTCATAATATTTATTCATAAAATCAGATGCATAATCTATCTTATCAGGAATGACTCCCAGCCAAGCATAGCTTTTCAGATGAATTTTGTAAAATTCTTCTTTAGCAAGTTCAGGATTTGTATCTTCAAATCTCAATATAAATTTTCCGTTGTTTCTTTTGGCAAACTCATAATTAACAAATAAAGCCTTTGCATGACCTATATGAGGATATTTGCTTGGCTCCGGAGGAAAAGCTGTTATAACCTTTTCTTCAGTTTTAAAAGAAGAGAATATGTCTTTTTCATTCTTTGCTTTCTTTTCCAATAATTCAGGTGCTAGTTCTTCAAGTTTTTTTCCCTGCTCAGAAAGTTTCATAGAGTTAACTTTTTTTACTATTTCAGAAACTCGTTTTTGCAATTCCTTTATGTTTTTTTTAACACTTTGATTCTCTTTAATAACAGATCCTATAACTGCACCAATATTGGCTTTGCCATTAAAACGCAGAGCGTTTTCAAGAGCATATTTCTCGATAAGAGTTTTCATTAAATCTAAGAATGAATATGGTTGTTTATATAATTTATGAAAAACTTTTTTTATTAGTTTATAGATTAAATACTCAAAACCTTTATAACTATTCAGTGATTACAGATGTTAAAATGTCTGTTTTAGAACAAATGCTAAATAATATAGGGTTTTTGCTTGATGAAATACCAGTTAATAGAAAACTGTGCAAAGAGATTGAGAAAAATAATGTGTACATATTATATGGAGATTCATTTGCAAAAGAAGACAAGGCAGTATTTTTATACGGAGACACCCAAAGTGGTAAAACAACTATAAAAAAACAATTCTTAAATAATCATTCATACAAAGACATGACAGAAGATGTAACCTTTGCAACTTACGAAGAAGAAACAATGTATATTCATGAGAATATTGAAAGATTAAATGATAAAGAAAATCTGAAGCAAATGTTATATGGAAATACAGATAAAATACCATTAAGAGCATTAATAGAACTTAATCCTATTTCTGTAGAAGAGAGAAAAAGTTTGAAAGAAAACTTTAATAGATTTCTACTTAGCGATTACACAGAACAATTAAACGGGTTAAACAAAGTATTATATTTAAAACATGAAATAATCGATGAAACGCCAAAACAAACATACTTAAGTCTGAAAAAAATATTAATCAATGCATTAAAATTAAGTTAATCAGACATATTTTATTCTTTAGAAAAACATAAATAATTAAAACTATTTAAGAAACTAATATTTATTATGGGCTCGTAGCTCAGCAGGAGAGCGTTCCGTTCGCAACGGGGAGGCCGCGGGTGCAATTCCCGCCGAGTCCATAACAATAATTTTTTAAATAAGGTCTTTTTTCATTGACAAATTAATGAATGTTAATGGAGTTAGCAAGTATTAACAATTGTATTATTTGGGCGGGTAGTTCAGTTCGGCAGAACGCTTGGTTGGCATACAAAAAACCAATCTTTTAAGTTTGATTAAAGTCCAAAGATCAAGAGGCCCCGGGTTCAAATCCCGGTCCGTCCATTCCACATATTTTTTTGTTCTTGTTTTGCTTAATCTTTTCTTAAAAAGTTATTCTTATAGGAATATTTCTTTCAAGAGGTTATTTAAAGAGGTTCAAAGAACTTTTTATTTATGAGTATAATAATTACTTCTAATCATAGAACAACTGGCGAAGTTGAATTTTCAAAAAGACATCCTGATGTTTTTGCAACAAACTTGTCTGCAGTCATTGTGAATTCTTTAGCAGAAAAAAGTTATGAAGCAGGTCTTTTAGATTCTTTTCGTTCAGATTTGAATGTTCAAATTGGAGCTTTAGAAACTAAAAATGATTTAACAAAATTAAGTGTTAGTGTTGCAGGACAAGTAATTATTCCTGATGAAATTAATTTGCAAGATATTGTTGTTGAACAAGTAGAATGTCTTCTATCAGATTCTGGTTATTCATCGTTTGGTTTTTCTAATGGATTAGTTGATATTGAAAAAATAACTTCCCAAGCACCATCTATTAACAAAATTACTAACTCTAATAAATTTGCAGATTCATGTATTGTAACAGGACATTACATTAAAGAACCTTTTGGTATAAATGGAACATTTCCTGCTATTACAATCGGAAAATCAATTGATAAAACTCTTGAAAAAATAATTATGGAAAGAGAAATTCCTGAACTCAGACCTGATGGAAAAATCCACGTTACAACAAGCTATGAAGAAAAAGATTTAGTGGTTAAAGATATTTATTTATCTGTTTCCCATCGAAAAAATCCAACAAAAGGTTTCAAAGATAAGATTATCAAATCAATAATTTTAAGAAATAATTATTCAGAAATTCTTAAACAAGCAAATTGGTATGTTAATGCAGGCGGAGATTTTAGCAGTTATTTTGTCCAAGCAGATTCTGGTGTTAGTAAAGTAAAAGATGAAATTATAATTAATGGAGGAATACATCCGCTTGGAAGTGATGGAGTTTGGGGAAAATGCCTGTACAAAGTAAGTAGCACTCTTATTCCTTATGTTTTTTCTTTATCAAGAATTGTATCGGATTTTTTAGGTGCAAAATATGCGTCGATTTCAGGTGTTGCAAGATATGGTCAGAAAAATGCAACTTTCCAATTAGAAGAAATAGACCCTTTTTTTGAGAGTGAAAGAGAGCATATTAATAAAATATTGAAAAAAGTTTCTAAAACAAGGGATGATATTAGATGTGTTTTGAATATGCCTGTTAATATTGAGTCTTATAGACTGTTCAATGATATATCAGGGTTTCATGAAATTAACAAACCGTGGAAGAAATCAAATTCAGAATTATTGCAAATATTTAAGAAAAATTATTAATTATTTATGAATTTGAATAATAATATTTTTAAATCAATGTTTATTTTGAACTAAAAAGGTGATTTTAAATCGTAAAGACAAAAATTAAAGGTGTTTTATTCGATTTCTGGGGTACAGTTGTTGAGAATGGGATATTTCCAAGCCCGGTTAGGCAAGCACAAAGGATGTTAAGGATTAATAGGTCTTTTGATGAGTATATTCATAGGTTTGAGGAATCTTTCATGACTAAGAACTTCCAAACTTTAACAGAGGCATTCCATAATGTAACTGTTGAATTTGATTTAAATCCACCTGAGTTTGTTTATGATAAATTAGTTGGAATGTGGAATAAAAACACTTTTTTGTGCAAACCTTTTCCAGAAACTTTAGAGGTTTTGGAAGAATTAAAAAAAGATTATAAGTTGGCGTTGATTTCTAACACCGATAATTTATCTGTTCCACAGCTATTGGATAAGTTTGATTTAAAAAAATATTTTGATGAGATATCTCTTTCATGCGATGTTGGTATGCTAAAAACAGACAAGAAGATGTTTGCTGATTTGTTAAAGAAACTTAAGCTTAAAAAATCTGAAGTCGTCATGGTCGGAGATTCCATCCCCACAGATATTAAAGGTGCTGAGAAAGCAGGTATAAAAGGTGTGCTTGTTGATAGAAGAGATACAAGAGAGTTTGAAGGCAAGATCGGTACTCTTTCTGAGTTAAAAGATAAATTAAATG
>NZBB01000038.1 GCA_002686295.1 Candidatus Woesearchaeota archaeon | reverse complement strand
AACTTTTATAAACAATTTATTTATCTCTTTTTTCAGGTGGTAAACATGACTGTAGTTGCATTTAATTTTACAAAAATACTTGCTGAAAAGAATAAAGCTGTTAAAGGAAAGATTGACATAAAAAACAATGTAAAAATACTTAAAGTTGAAGAGTCAAAACTATCTGTTGATTCTAAGAGAACAACTTTAAAATTTGGTTTTAAATATGATGCTATTTATGAGCCAAAAATTGCTTTGATTGAATTAAATGGTGAAGTTATGTTTTTAGTTGATAAGAATATAGCTGATGAAGTTCTAAAATCTTGGAAGAAAGATAAAAAAATCAAGGCAGATTTTATGTATGGGTTGATGAATCACATATTGTCAAAATGTAATGTTGAAGCAGTTATTCTTAGTAGGGATATGAGTCTGCCAGCACCAATTCCTTTACCAAAATTAAAATAATTAAAGGTGGAAAAAGGTGGCTATAGAACTTAAGGTTGCAGAATCAATACAAGAAGATGTTAATAAAGGAATAGTCAGAATAGGAAGTTCTTTTTTAAGAGAATTAGATATAAGGCCTGGTAATATTGTTGAGATTAAGGGTGAGAGAATCACTGTTGCCATTGCTGATAGGTCTTTACCAGGAGATATAGATTTGAATATAATAAGAATGGATGGTCTTATAAGAAGAAATGCCAAGACAACTATAGGTGAGATGGTTTCTGTTGAAAAAGCAGATGTGAAAGAAGCAAAGAAGATATCGATTTCTCCAGCAAGAAAAGGAGTTATGATAAAAGCTAGTCCGGAAGTTTTCAAACAAGGATTGTTGGGTAGGGCTGTGATGAAAGGAGATATAGTTTCTTTAGGCGGTGCTAGAAGAAGAAGAAATACTGTGGTAGGTAATCCCTTGTTTGATGACGTTTTTTCAATGTTGGGAGATACAATGACTGGTTTTGGTTTAGGAGACCTGAAATTCGTTGTTGCCGATGCTCAACCAAAACAAGCAGTATTAGTAACAGAACACACACATTTGAATTATAATCCTGAAGCAAAAGAATTAGAAGAAGATGCAATATTTGATATAACATATGAGGATGTTGGAGGATTAGAATCTGAGATTAAGAAAGTCAGGGAAATGGTTGAGTTGCCATTGAAGCATCCTGAAGTTTTTGAAAGACTTGGCATTGAACCACCAAAAGGGGTTTTATTGCATGGTCCTCCTGGAACAGGAAAAACATTGCTGGCTAAAGCAGTTGCAAATGAAACTAATGCTAATTTCTTATTGATAAACGGACCTGAAATAATGAGCAAATACTATGGTCAGAGTGAGGAAAATCTAAGAAAAAAATTCGATGAAGCAGAGAAAAATTCTCCTTCAATAATTTTCATAGATGAAATAGATGCAATAGCTTCAAAAAGAGAAGAAAGTAAGGGAGAGGTTGAGAGAAGAGTTGTTGCACAGTTGCTTGCTTTAATGGATGGATTGAAGAGTCGTGGTAAGGTTGTTGTTATAGCAGCATCAAATATACCTAATTCTTTGGATCCTGCTCTTAGAAGACCTGGTCGTTTTGACCGTGAAATAGTTATAGGTGTTCCACAGAAAGAAGGAAGATTAGACATTCTTAAGATACATACAAGAAATATGCCTCTTGCGAAGAATGTTAGTCTTAAGAAACTGGCAGAAGTAACGCATGGTTTTGTAGGTGCGGATGTTGCTGCATTAGCAAAAGAAGCTGCAATGATTGTTTTAAGAAGAATTCTTCCGGATTTAAAAATGGAAGAAAACGAGTCAATACCGCCAGATGTTCTTAAAAAACTTAGTCTTACACAATCAGATTTCAAAGAGGCTTTGAAAGTTGTAAGACCTTCAGCTATGAGAGAAGTGTTAGTTGAAGTTCCTAATGTTAAATGGACTGACGTTGGTGGTTTAGAACAAGTAAAGCAGGAACTGAAAGAAGCTGTTGAGTGGCCTTTGAAAAACTCAGAAGTTTTTTCTAGACTAGGAATAACTCCTCCTAGAGGGGTGTTGATTTATGGAGCTCCTGGAACAGGAAAAACTTTGCTTGCAAAAGCAGTAGCTACAGAGTCAGAAGCAAACTTCATATTGGTAAAAGGTCCAGAGCTTTTGAGTAAATGGGTTGGTGAAAGTGAGAGTGCTGTAAGAAAAATCTTTGAGAAAGCAAGACAGACAGCTCCAACAATAATTTTCTTTGATGAATTAGATGCAATGGCTCATAGTAGAACAAGAGGTTCTGATTCACATGTTAATGAAAGAGTTGTAAATCAATTATTAACTGAGATGGATGGATTACAAGAATTGTCGGATGTTGTGATATTGGCAGCAACTAATAGGCCAGACATGTTGGATACTGCATTATTGAGACCGGGAAGGTTTGATAGAATAGTGTTAACACCCGTTCCTGATAAAAAAAGTCGGGAAGCAATCTTTAAAGTTCATATTAAAGGAATGCCTTTAGCCAAAGATGTGAATTTGAAAAAATTAGTTGAAAAAACAAATAACTTTGTCGGAGCAGATATTGAATCTGTTTGCAAAGAGGCAGCCATATTTGCTTTAAGGGATGATTTGAAGTCAAAGACTGTTAAGATGAAATATTTTGATAAAGCTCTTAATAAAGTAAGGCCTTCTATGACTAAAGAGATAGAAGAATCTTATGAAAAGCTTAAAAATCAGTTTTCAAGTGCTAGAGCTAAGAGTATGCAGGAAGAGAAACCTGCCTATTATGGTTAACTACAAAAATTTTATAAACTTATAACTTTATTCTTTTTATATGGTTAAAGCAGGCGATAAAGTAAAGATTTTCTATAAAGAGGAAGTTATTGAAGGAGTATTGATGCCTGAAGAAAAAGGTTTTGTAAATATAAAACTTATTAGTGGCTATAATATTGGTTTGAATAAGAGGAATGTCAAAAAAATTGTGTTGGTGAAAGCAAAGAAAAAAGATAAAAAAGTAAAGAAAATTGTTGTTAAGAAAAAAAATATTCCTACAATATCAATATTGCATACTGGAGGTACAATTGCTTCAAAAGTTGATTATGAAACAGGTGCTGTTTTAGCAAAATTTGAACCAGAAGAGTTGATGGATTTATTTCCTGAGATAAAAAACCTCGCTAACATTAATAGTAGATTAATAGCTAATATTATGAGTGAAGACATGAGGTTTTCACATTATAATCTTTTAGCAAAAAAAGTAGCAAAAGAGATAAAAAAGGGTGTAAAAGGAGTCATAATAACTCATGGAACAGACACTTTGCATTATACTTCTGCTGCTTTATCTTTTATTCTTAAAAACTTGCCTGTTCCAATATTGTTTGTTGGTGCTCAGAGAAGTTCTGACAGAGGAAGCAGTGATTCGGCTTTAAATCTTATATCTGCAGTTACATTTATTACAAACACTGATTATCGTGGTGTGGCTATTTGTATGCATGAAAATACTGATGATAAAAATTCTTTTGTAATCAATGGTTGTAAAGCAAGAAAGATGCATTCAAGTAGACGAGACGCCTTTAGACCAATAAATTCTGGTTTGATAGCAAGAGTTAATAATGAAAAAAAGAATATTAAATATTTTAAGAAATCAAATTTAAAAAAAGGAAAATTTTGTTTGAAATTATTTAATGACAAATTAAAAGTTGGTCTTTTAAAGTTGCATACAAATATGTTTTCTGAAGAATTCCTGGTTTTTAAAAACTTTAATGGTTTAGTAATTGAAGGGACTGGTTTGGGTCATGCACCAATAACTGAGCAGGATTTAGCAACTAAAGAGCATAGTAAAATATTGGGTGCCGTTAAGTTATTAGCTAAGAAAATGCCTGTTGTTATGACTTCACAAACAATTTATGGTAGGGTGAATATGAATGTTTATAGTCCAGGTAGAAAATTGCAGGATGCAGGTGTTTTTGGAAGCTATGCTGATATGACTTCTGAAACTGCTTTCATAAAGCTTGTTTGGCTGTTGAGTAATCACAAAAAAGATGTTAAAAAATTATTTTCTAAAAACTTGCGTGGTGAAATCTCTGAAAGAAGCGAGGAAGAGGATTTCTTAGTATAAAATGAACTATGAAAAAATAGGATTTAAGTGTGGTATTGAGATTCATCAGCAGTTAGAAGGAAAAAAGTTGTTTTGTAATTGCCCGTCAGAGATACGAAAGGATAAACCAGATTTTAAGTTTGAAAGACGTTTAAGGGCGAGTGCTGGGGAATCTGGAAATGTTGATATTGCTGCATCTCATGAACATAAAAAAAACAAGTTGTTCATTTATAATGGTTATGAAGATAGTACTTGCTTGGTGGAGATGGATGAAGAACCGCCTAGTTTTGTTAATAAAAATTCTCTTAAAACAACACTTCAGATAGCTAAAATGCTTAATTGTAGAATAGTTGACAAAATACAATTCATGAGAAAAACAGTTGTTGATGGTTCAAATACTTCTGGTTTTCAGAGAACTGCGTTAATTGGAAGAAACGGGTTTGTTGAAGTTAATGGGAAAAAAATTGGTGTGTCAACTGTTTGTTTGGAGGAAGAAGCTTGTCAATTAGTAAAAAGAACGAAGAATCATGACACATATAATATTTCAAGATTGGGAATTTCGTTGATAGAGATTGCAACAGATCCCGATATGAAAACGCCTGAAGAATGTAGAGAAGTAGCTGCAAAAATAGGTATGATTTTAAGGAGTACTGGTACTTGTAAGCGAGGGATTGGAAGCATAAGGCAGGACGTGAATATTTCAATTAAAAAAGGTGCAAGAACTGAGATAAAAGGTTTTCAGGATTTGAAGAGCATTCCTAAAGTTGTTGATAAAGAGATAAAAAGACAGCAGAACTTAATCAAGAAAAAGAAAAAGATAAATAAAGAGGTTAGAAAAGCAGAACCAGATTTTACAACTTCTTTTTTAAGGCCTTTGCCTGGTGCATCAAGGATGTATCCTGAAACAGATGTTCCGACAATTATTCCTGAGATGAAAAATTTTAAAGCTATTGAAACTCATGATGAAAAAATAACTAGATACAAAAAAAGTTATTGTTTGAAT
This sequence comes from Candidatus Woesearchaeota archaeon, assembly GCA_002686295.1. Classification (GTDB taxonomy): domain Archaea; phylum Nanobdellota; class Nanobdellia; order Woesearchaeales. The sequence continues at coordinate 54,916 of NZBB01000038.1, read as the reverse complement.
GATGATTTTGCAAAACTAGCTGTTAAATATGAGTGTAAAGAAGGAATAAACTTTGAAAATCATTTTAAGAAATATAAAGATAAGAATTTCATTGTTGAGTTATTTACATCAATACCAAAGGAATTGAAGAAACGATACGGGATAATTATTGATGTAAAAAATTTAGCTGAAAAAGTGTTATCAAAGGTTGATACTTGTGAGATTTCTAAGGGTGTGGTTGTTGAATTGCTAGCAGATTATGGTAAAACAAAGAAATTAAATTTTGGTAAATTTAAAGCCGTTTCTTCAAATAAGCTTGAAGAAGAAATAAAGAATATTGTTGAAAAAAATAAAGGTGTGTCAATAGGTGCATTAATGGGCATTATTATGAATCAGTTTCGTGGCAATGTTGACGGAAAGAAAGTCATGACTTTATTAAAAAAACATTTGAAATAATTTAAAAAAGATAATGCTTTTAAAAAAGACAATGCTTAAATATTAATACTTTCAAAAAATAGATATGATAGATGAATTATTTTTCAAAGCCGGTTTGGCAAGAAGAAAATTGAACTTTATACTATTTGGATTTATAGTTGTGATAGTGGGTTTTTTCACTTCTTTGATTCTTTTCAAAGCAGACTCTCTTGCAACTTTGCTTGTTATAACAATGCTTTTAATGCCTGTTTTGATGCGCTTGTTCAGAAAAGAAGAAGTTATTGTTCGTAAAAAAAAATTAAAACATATATTTAAGAATCACAAATTTGTGTTTGAGACTTACTTTTTTTTGTTTTTGGGAATCTTTTTTGCATTCTTAATATTGGAGCTGACAACGATTTATAATCAAGAATTTTTTTCAAGAGCTTTTGAGTTTCAGACAACTTGGGTTATAGATAATCAAGAAAGTCTTGGCATAGTAGATACAGGTATTTCTGGAGTTATAATATCTGCGATAATAAACGATTTAATACTTATGATTATTAGTTTTTTACTATCATTCTTTTATGGTAGTGGAGGAATATTTTTAATAGTTGCAGTAGCTTCAATACTTTCGACAATTTTAATTCATCTTCTTAGATTTTTTGAGTCATTTTTTGGTTTCACAATGTTTTTACTTAGCACATTTTTCATATATGTTTTGCCTTTAATATTTGTGTTTATAATGACTTCTACTGCTGGTGGAATACTTTCAAAAGCAGTTATTTCAGAAAAAATATCTGGAAAAAACTTTAGTAATGTTTTAAGAGATGCAGTAAGACTTTTTATATATGCAATAGTTTTACTTTTAATAATAAATGCTTTAAAATTCTTTTTGGCTTTATTATTCCTTTAAGCATACACTGTTGCAGTTATCACAAGAGTAATCTTCAAGCATACTGCAAGTTTTCTCAAAACCTGTTTCGTCAAAATAATTGCAACATTCATTTAGATTATTAGTGGGAATTATTAATTGTTCATTATTTCTAGAATCTAAAAGATAAATGTTGACATTCTCAGATAATAAAACATAAGATGCCAACAACAATGTCAATATCAAAAGTCCTAGGATTATTTTAGTATAAGATGCCAACTGTAACCCTCCTAATTTGTTCGAATCGAATCCTGCCTGGATCTCTAAAAATATTATTATCTCCTTTAATATAATAATAAGTTCCAAATTCGTCCTTTTCAACAAATACTACTCTGTGAATAATTCTTCCTTCAGCGTAATCTGATTCGTAGGAAACTATGTCTCCTATGTGTATTTCTTCTTCTTTAACAGGTATTATTTGTATGCTGTTTGCATATTCATCAATTATTGGATCCATCGAGTTCGTGTTAGTAAATCCTGCCCACTGAGGATTTTGAATGTTAATTATAACTTTGTCTTCATATACCTTTATGTTTTCTTCTTTTATATGATCTTCTGGCGATAGTCTCTCAACTCCGCTGGAAATCTTTATAGGTATTGATACTTGATTTTGAAAAGCAATATTCAAAAGAGCACCTATTATCACTATTAAACAAATAATTATGCTTGTTTGAATCCACTTCATATAAGTTACTGTTTAATAAGAAGTATTTATTTTTTGTGAATATTTGTATGCACATACGAATATTTAAATATGTATCAAGATTACTAACTATTTATGAAAGAAGAATATAAACAAGCATTAAGTATTTGTGATAAGTACCTTTCTTTTTGCGATTCAGACCTTCAGTGCTGTTCAGGAACTTTGGATGCTCTTGTTAGAGAGTTGAAACCATTAAATCTTGTTGAAACTGAAAGTTTGAAAAATGTTCCTGGAAAAAGATTGTTGAACAATGTAAGCTTAAAGTCAGTTATTGAAAAATATGAAGTGCTTCTTTATACTCGTAACAAAATTTAAAAACATTAGTTAAAGGATTTATTTTAATGAAAATAATATCTTGGAATGTAAATGGCATTAGAGCTTGTTTAAAGAAAGGATTTTTGGATTTTGTGAGAAAAGAAAATCCTGCCATAATATGTGTTCAAGAAACAAAAGCACATCCTGATCAGGTAGATATTGATTTGAATCAATATGATTATCATTACTGGAATTCTGCTGATAAAAAAGGTTATTCTGGAACAGCGGTTTTTTCAAAGACTGAACCATACGCAATATTATATGGACTTGGTGTAAACAAACATGATGATGAAGGGAGATTAATAACATTAGAATTCAATAGTTTTTTCTTAATTAATGTTTATACTCCAAATTCTAAGCGAGAGCTGGAAAGACTTAGTTATAGAGAGGAATGGGATGATGATTTCAGAAAATTTGTAAAGAAGCTTGAAAAGAAAAAACCAGTTATTATATGTGGAGATCTTAATGTTGCTCACAAAGAGATTGATTTAAAAAATCCTAAATCAAATAAAACAACAGATACTAAACCAGGAAACGCTGGTTTTACAGATACTGAAAGAGAAGGGATAACAAAGCATTTAGAGGTTGGTTTTGTGGATTCATTTAGATATTTCAATCCTGATAAAGAACACAAATATACTTGGTGGAGCTATATGTTCAATGCACGTGCCAATAATGTTGGTTGGCGCATAGATTATTTCTTAGTTTCTAAATCACTTGTAAAAAACCTTAAAGAAGCATTTATTTTACCAGAAATTATGGGTTCTGATCATTGTCCTGTTGGAATAACTATTAATATAAAATAAATTTTAACGAATCTCCATTGAATAAGTTCTTTATACATCGAAAATATATGATGAGTAATTTTTTATATTAGAATGTTTTTATATACTTATGATTGTAATAGATGCATTAATTATTTTAATTGTTGTTTTCGTATTATTTTTGTTTTTCTATAAATTCTACTTTTTGAGAAATCCTTCAAGACAGATTCCTTTTGGAGATAACATTATCAGTCCTGCTGATGGATTGATTACTTCAATAAAAAAATTCAATAAAAACAAGGTTAATATTAATAAAAGGTTTCTTGGAAAAGCAAAGAGTTTTACAAAAGATGTTTCAGATAGTGGTTACATGGTGTCGATATTTATGAATGTTTTTGACGTGCATTTTAATAGGGCTCCTATGTCTGGAATCGTTAAATACATTGTTCATTCAAAAGGAAAATTCTTAAATGCTTTGAAACCTGAATCGACGTTTGAGAATGAAAATGTTCAAATATTATTTCAGAGTAAGAATTTTAAGCTAAAAACAATCCAGATTGCAGGTCTTGTTGCCAGAAGAATAGTTCCTTTTATTAAGAAGAATGATAAAATTATTAAAGGACAAAGAATAGGTTTAATTAAATTAGGAAGTCAAGTAACAATTATTTTGTCGGACAAAGTAAAACTTAAAGTTGTTAAAGGACAAAGAGTTTTGGCAGGAGAAACAATTATTGCTGAAAAATGAAAAAACAATTAGCTAATTTTTTGACTTTAATGAATTTAACAGCAGGGTTCTTGACAATAGTTTTCTCAATAAACAAAAATTTTTCAGTTGCAGCAATCATTTTGTTGATAGCTGTTTTTTTGGATTATTTGGATGGTAAGGTTGCTCGCATGTTGAATGTTGAATCATATATGGGTGCAGAACTTGATTCTTTAGCTGATCTTGTTTCTTTTGGTGTTGCTCCTGCAGTTTTCTTATACTCAAATCTTCAAACTGATTTTTTGGCTTTATTTCTCGTATTTTATTTGATAGCGGGTGCTTATAGACTTGCAAGGTTTAATGCTATGAGAAAAAAGGTAAAAGGATTTATTGGCATGCCAATAACAATTAATGGTTTAATCTTTCCAGTTATGTACTTTGCGAGTGCACCAGCAGGGATATATTATGTTGCTGTGATTGCTTCTTCCATTTTTATGATAAGTACAATTCGTTTCAAAAAGGTGATATGATGTTGTTAGAAGCAATATACTATTTTTTGCCTGCCTATATTGCTAATATGGTCCCTCCACTTTTTCAATGGTTGCCATTATTAGATACTCCTTTGGACTTTAACAAGAAATTTAGGGGAAGAAGAATATTTGGATCTCATAAAACTATTAGAGGAATACTATTAGGATCTGTTTTTGGGATTTTAACTATTTACGTTCAGAAGTTATTGTATAACAATCAATTCTTTAATTCTATAAGCATAATAAACTATTCTGAGCAGGTTTTGTGGTTGGGATTTCTACTTGGATTTGGAGCTTTATTCGGAGATTCTGTAGAGTCATTTTTTAAGAGAAGAGTAAATATTGCTCAAGGAAAACCATGGTTTCCTTTTGATCAGTTGGACTTTGTTTTTGGTGCTTTTATATTCTCTTTTTTAATATTTATACCATCTGTGAAAACGTTATTGATTATAATAATTATAACTCCAATTATCCATATGTCTTTTCACTATGCAGGATACTTGTTTGGAATTAACAAAGACAAAATTTAAATAGTATATAAATTGAGTAATTCTTATGAAAAACCTTTTTTTTGAAGAGCCTGAAATACCTGAATTAAAGGAAGAGCATACGCTTGTTGACATGCATTATCATACAGAATACTCTGCTGATTGTTCTACTAAACTTCAAGAAGTGTTAAAGTTTGCTGCTAAATTGGAGATTGGAGTGGCTATAACAGATCATAATTCTGTAAAAGGCAATCTTATAGCTCAGAAGCAAAGAAAGGTGATGGTTATACCTGCTGTTGAGGTAACGACAAAAAATGATAAGGATTTATTAATATATTTTAACAATAAGTCAGACATGATTTCATTTAATGAAAAAGTAATAGAAAACCATATAAGGAAACACACTAAATTTCGATTTAACAAGTTAAATCTGCCAACAGAAAACATATTAGAGTTGGCCAGAGATTATAATGCTTTAGTATCTATTGCTCATCCTTTCACGGTTTTTCCAAAAAAGAGTTTCTACTATTTTAACAGAGAAAAAAATAATTATCTTATGGAAATGATTGATGCTATTGAATCTATAAATGCGATAAGAAATAGGAAAGAAAATCTTGCATCTTATGGTTGGGCTTTGAGTGAAGGAAAGGGATTTACTGCTGGTAGTGATGGTCATAGATTGAATTGGCTTGGTAAAGCTTTAACTTGTTGTAAAGCAGAATCTGTCGAAGAATTTTTAGATTCAATTAAAAAAAAGAAAAATATTCTGATTGGAAAAGAAATGAAGTTTCCTTCTAAATTAATTACTGAATTAACAATTCTCAAGAATAGAGTTTAAGCAAGCTCAAATGTTTACTTGCCCATAACATTTCTTCATCTGAGTAATAAAATTTCGATTTATAAGGCTTTCCTTCATAGTCATAAACTTCAAGAAAATTTTTATTTTTCTCAATGATTTTTGAGTAAATATCTATATATTCTTTTGCCAGTTTTTTGTTTATTTTTGAAACAACTTCTATGTATGGATATCCTATCATGGGCCAGATTGTTCCTGTTTGATAGTTTTTTGCGAGAAAATCGTATTTGTTAACGCTGGTTTTTTCTACAGAGTATTTCAACGGGAAGGGTTTGTCTAGTTTTTCAATTTTTATTTTTTCAACAGAATCTTTAATCATTTTTTTTGAATTGAATATTTTTGTCCAAAAAGGAAAAACATTTGCGTCTCCAGATAATTTTTTTTTGCCAGAAAGATCATCGATAAAATAATTGCCTGTCCAGAAATTGTTTTTAATAATTTTTTTGAAATTATAGCTTTTCAGAGGATTTTCTAGCTTCATCTTTCTTAGGTTTTTTGATATCCATGCTGACATAATATTGTCGTAGCAAGAAGAATTTCTAATTGAATGATCTTTCATTGAGCTGAAACGTTTTTTTTTTACAAGTCCGGAATCTTTTTCAATCACAATCTTAAAATACTTTTTTGCTTCTTTTTCTAGAAACTCTGAATATTTTTTAATTATATATTTATCTTCAAGTGTTATTAACGAATGTAGCATGAATGCTAAAGAATCCGGAGCGTAGTTTGGAAAATTAAATGTTTTTCCGGAAGGATTAATTGTTGTGCATAGTTTTTTGTTTTCGAATATTTTTAGAGAATAGTCAAGTGTATTTTTTATTTTTTTTTCAAATCCGAGTTTTTTTAAAGAGTCAACACACAATCCAAAATCTCTCGTCCAGAACTCACAGAAATGACCGTTGCTGATCATGAAATAATTTTTTTCATTATTGTAACAATTATTAACTATTTGTTTGCAAATATTTTTCGAATTCCCAGAGATATTTCTAAATCCTTTTTTCCTAATGTACAAAGAATGTTTTAGCATTCTTACTCCTTCATTAAAAAATAATGTGTTCATTGTTTGTTATTGTTTAAGTAAAGCTTTTTTGATTGTTTTTGTCGCGCTTAAACCATAGTAACAAAGAAGCATGAGTGAAATAATGCTCCATACAATATCTCTTGCTCTTGTTAACATTGATATGGCGACGCCTGTGGAAGTTTTCATACCTATTATTGGAAAAACAGCAATCTGACTTGCTTCCATAGCGCCCAAACCAAGAGGTATTGGAATTAATAAAGCTGCACCCAGAAAACTTATAATTAAGAATATTGAACTAAAAGAAACATTGTATCCTAGTATTAATAGACCGAATTTAAACTCTAAGAACATAAGAATCCATGATAAAAGCGATATAATCATTGTTATTAAAAAATCTGTTTTGTCATGTCGAAAGAATTTTATTATTAATTTTTCAAATGAACTAATTTTTTTTTCTTTTAGTTTTAAACTTTTTATTTTGTCAATCTTTAATGATTTACATAAATCAACTATTAATCCTTTTCCGCTTGCAAGTCTTTGATAAATAAATATTGATGTTGAAAGGAAAGCAGTTGCAAAAATGAGCAAAATTATTCCTGTCTCTTCAGGTAAGGCCAATTTGAAAAGAATAGTTATAACTCCGATGAAAAAAAAAATTGCTGAAGAAGCTATTTCTATTGTTTTGTCTATTACAACTGATGACAAAGCTTTAGAAAATTTTATCTTATTGTTTGAAAGCAAAAGTGCTCTTACCGGTTCTCCGCCTAATTTTGCTGATGGTGTTATGTAGCTTATTCCATATCCTATAAGTCGATAATTAAATACTTTCTGAAAACTTAAATTGATATTTTGACTTTTTAAAATAACGTTCCAGCGCCAAGCTAATGAATACATCAACAAAATTGATACGATTGTATAGGCTAAGATGTGGATGATTTTTGCTGATATGAATTGTTCTGTGATTTCTTTTATTGATATTTTGTGAAGTATGAATGCCAGTGAACTTATCCCTATAATTAAGGACGTCAGAATTAAGAATTTTTTCTTCATAGATTTTGTTGTTAAGTTTCTTTTATTTTAAATTTTCTTATTAACAAAAAAAGTAAATACTTACAATGTAAGTAAAAGTTTGTTTAAGTTTAACTATGAGAATTATTTTTAATTGTTAATTGTATATATAATATTCAGAAAGTTGTTTAGAATTTAACGGACCCAGGGGGATTCGAACCCCCGATCTCCAGCTTAGGAGGCTGATGCCTTATCCAGATTGCCCGGTTTTAAACCTCTAGGCTATGAGTCCTTATTCTCTTAAAAGTTCCTAGTTGTTTTTAAATTTTTCATAAACTATTAAAACATATTTGTTATTTGAGTTTTTATGAAGTTTAAACAGATACCTGAAGATTTTATTGTGAAAGAAATTAAAGGATTTGAATCCGATAATGGTTTATACAATGTTTTTTTGTTGAAAAAAACAGATTACACGACCGAGAAGGCTGTTCAAATTATTTCTAAAGCATTAGGTATTAAACGTACAAATATTGGTTATGCGGGCATAAAGGATAGGCGTGCAGTTACAGAACAATATATATCCATATTTAAAGTTAGTAAAATCAGAGTTGAGAATCTTAAACTTAAGAATTTAAGCTTAAAGTTTGTTTCTACTTCGAAAAATGCTTTAGCAGTTGGTGAGCTTAAAGGAAATGAGTTTAACATAATTGTCAGGAATCTACCTAAAAATACGAAAATTAGAGCAAACGCCAGAATAAAGAATTATTTCGATGAACAACGATTTTCAAATAAAAACTCCGAGATTGGATTGGCCATAATAAAAAAAAATTTTAAAAAAGCTGTTGAGTTTGTTCTTGAGAATTCTGGAGATTATGAAAAAGATGTGAAAACTTTTTTAGATGAAAACCAAAATGATTACATAGGTGCTTTGAAAAAAATACCTTTTAGAATAAGGTTGTTGTTCATTCATGCTTACCAAAGTAGTCTTTTTAATAGGTTAATTGAGAAATTAGATTTGAATGAAAATATTAAAGTTCCAATAGTTGGTTTTGCAACGGAGTATGAAGATGATTTTCTAAAAAAAAAGTTAAAGAAATTATTGGTTTTGGATGATGTTACAGAGAGAGATTTTATTATACCTTCAATTCCTTCTCTTAGTAGCGAGGGAAGTTCAAGACTATTATATGTGATTCCTAAAAATCTTTTTGTTGGAGATTTAGAAAAAGATGATTTAAACAAATATAAGTATAAATTAAGGCTGAGATTTTCTCTTGTAAAAGGCGCTTATGCAACTATTGTTGTAAAAAACTTATTGAATTAATTATGTTAGAAGTTACTTTGTCGATGTTTTGTTCGCCATCAATTTTAATCAATATTCCTTTCTTTTCATAAAATTTTATGAGTGGTTTTGTTTCTCTTTCATAATTAGCAAGTCTTTTTTCTATAGATATTTTTTTGTCATCTGCTCTTGTTATTAGTTTGTCATTGCAAAAATCGCATATCCCTGCTTTTTTTGATTTTTTGTACAAAACATTAAAATTTTTTCCACATTTCTGACATATTCTTCTGCTAGAGATTCTTTTTATAACCATCTCTTTTGAAATTTCAAGATTTATTGCTATATCTATTTTAACTAATTTATCTAGGAATTCTGCCTGTTCCTTAGTTCTCGGATAACCGTCTAATATGAATCCTTTTTCACAATCTTTTTTTGCTAGTCTTTCTTTCATTATTTTGTTTGTTATATCGTCTGGAACCATGTTTCCTTTTTTAAGCATTTTTTCAACTTTTTTCCCCAATTTAGTTTTGCGTTTAATGTTATCTCTGAATATATCTCCTGTTGAAATATGGGTTATAGAATGTTTTTTTATTATTTTTTCTGCCTGAGTTCCTTTTCCAGAACCTTGAGGTCCGAATATTATTAGTTTCATTTTTTATACTATTAGCTGTTTAAAGTATTATTTATAATTTTTGGAATCGAAGAGCTCCCTAGAACTCGAGGGGGAGGGTGGTAGAAGAAGAGGCGTAGGGAGCTCGTAATTCTTATTTCTTCTTCAAAATTAGGCTTTTTGGTGGTCTTCTTAGTTCTTGAAGCCACATTAAGCCAACTTTCATCATGTTTTTGTTGAATTTATCGCCTAATTTGTATGTTTTTTTGTACATGTCGTAGTCAATTAAACCCATTGTTTTCATAGGTGTTAGTATTCTGTCATAAAATTGTCTTTTGTTATATGATAATTTTTCTTTCTTTTTTATTAGGTCTGTTTTTTGTCTTTGAAATTGTATTCCTTCGTGCAGACTTGTTGCAAACATTGACATCTCTGTTTTTCCTATTTCGCCTTCTTTGAGTTTCATTTCTTCTATGAGTAGTTTTGCAACTATTACTTGTTGTTTTGTTGCAAATATTATCTCAAATATGTTATCCGGTAAATTGAATTGATCAAATAAGATGACCATTTTTTTAATGTCTAACCTCTAATAACATAAAAGCACAACCAATATATAAATCTTTCGTTTTGTATACGTTTTAGTATACTGGTTTGGTTGTTGTTTCAGATTTTTTTTGAGAAGAATTCATTTATTAAACGTTCATAAAGCAAACTAATCTTCAAATTCCATGATGATGGAAAACACCTATAATAATTTTTCCAAGTGTAACGTTCATCTAAAAAAATAACTACTCCTTTGTCAGACTCAGAGCGAATACATCTTCCAGCACTTTGCAAAGACTTATTGAAAGCCGGAAATAAGTAACCATAATCCCAACCTTTTCCAAATTTTTTGTCATAATAATCAATCAAAGCATTAGATTCAAGGTCTGGTTTTGTCAAAGGTAAACCGACAATAACAACTGCTTTAAGAAAATCTCCAGGAAGATCAATTCCTTCTCCAAAACTTCCTGAAATAGCACCAAGTAAAACAGCACCAGAATTCTTATAACTTTTGAACTTCTCTAATAATTTATGTTTTTCTGTTTTTGAAAGATTTGGATGTTCAATGAATAAAGTTTTTTTACAAAGTTCATTAAACTCTTTATATATGGAATCTCTTAAATAGTAACTTGGAAAAAAGACCGCTGAATTGCCTGGGACAATGTTAACAATATTTGCAAGAATTGTTGCAATATCTTGATACTGCTTTTGATTACGAAACTCATACTTAGTAGTTGTTTTTGGAATTATAATATTTAATCTATTTTTATCTGGAAAAGGACTTTTATAAGTTTCTTCAATTGGGTTATTGAATCCTAAAAGTTCATTGTACATGCTAGTAGGTGTTAATGTACCAGACATCATTATTGTTGAATGAGCTTCATCAATAACCTCTTTCGTTGCTAGACTGGAATCAAGACATCTGTAACTGAGAATCACTATTGGTTTTGGATTGACTTTTTTAGAAATAATTCTTGTAAAACCTTCATTATTTCCAAGCCAAGACTCCAAAAATGAAGCTATTGAACCAATGTAAGATTGCTTTTGCTCTTCACGGATTGCATCACCTATGAAAGAAAAATCTTCTATTAGTTCTTGATAGTCTCTGATATTATTTATTTTTTCGATGAAAAGTTCTTTATTTATATATTGTTCATCTTCTTTGAAATTTGATAATTCTTTTAGAATCTCTTCAATATTTAAAAGATCATGTATTATTTGGTCGTACTTGAATTTTTTAGCCTCTGATAATGCACGATTAATCATTGAGTTAGAAAGTCTTGCAGTAAACAAATCTTTAACTCTATTTGGAAGATTATGGGCTTCGTCAACAATTATTATCGAATTTTTTAGTTCTTTGTTAATCTTGTTTAACAATAAGTTTCTTATATCTTGATGAAATATATAATAATAGTCACCAATTATTACTTTAGCATTTTTTGCAATTAACATTGAAATTTCGTAAGGGCACAAATTGAATTTCTTACTTATATCTAAAGAATTTTCTGTTGTTATTTGATTGAAAATTTTTAATTCTGAAAGTGCAATTTTTGTTTCTGTTGATAGTTTTTCATTTGTTTTTAGATTTTCATAAAATTCGCATTTCTTGTCTACACGCATAGTTTTGCAATAGTCATTAAATTCTGAATTGTATAATTTGTGAATGTCCGATTGCAAACACAAACCTTTCTTTCCTATTATACTTATACCATAAAACTTTTCTTTATATTTATTCTTGATTTTTGCCAATGTTTCAATAGCGATTTTATGCTGTGTATGCCTAGATGTCAAAAAGAAAACTGTTTTTTCATTTTCTAAAGCGTACTTTAAGGCGGGAGCAAGAACTGCTGCTGTCTTACCAAGACCTGTTGGTGCGTGAGCTATAAAATTTTTTCCTTTTATAATCGATTCATTTATTTTTAGAATGAGGTCCTCTTGAATATCACGAACTTTATCATAAGGAAATAATAACTTGTTAAAATTCATTAATCAGAAGAACGAATGTCATTTTAAAAACTTTTTCTGGATAAAAACAATTTATTATAGCTTTCTATCGAAAAATTTTCTGGTTTTAAGATTATTATGCAACCATCGTTTAATTAGTCCTGCTATTTTTTTGAAACCCTTTTCACTACTTTCTTCGAGTGTTTTTGCCTGCTTTTTCCATTCTACGCTATAATCTCTTAATAACAAATGAAGATCCTTAATTTTTAAACCATAGTTGTTAAAATAAACAACAGAAGAAAGATCTTTTCTGTCATGTTTTGGTTTTTCATTAGGATAACCTATAGTTATTATAGCTTGTGGTCTGGCATTTTCTGGAATGTTGAAAATACTATTAATCTTATCTTCATTAAAAGCCCCAACCCAGCAAGTTCCCAATCCAAGAGCATGAGCTTCCAATAACATATTCTGAATTGCACATGCACAGTTTTGAATAGTATATAATCTTTTTCCTCTTAAACCATAAAGTCTTTCTGCTTTTTCTGTCAGCCCACAAACAACTATCAAAGCCTGCGCATTATAAACAACCTCCTGATGTAGACAGTGTTCATGCACATTTTTAATAACATTTTTATCAGTAACCAAAACAAAACGCCAATTTTGCATATTTCCTGCGCTAGGAGCAAAAGTTCCTGCTTCTATAATCTTTGTAAGTTTGTCAAACTCTATTGGCTGTTCAGTATATTTTCTTATTGAACGCCTGTTTCTTATGCATTCGAAAATATTCATAATTATAACTTAAGAAGTTTTATTATAAAAATGTTATTAAATTTCAAAGGATATTACGATGATTATTGTTTTTATTCAAACAATAGTTCATAATAGGTCTCTTGTTTCAAATTTTTTCTCAGTTAATTCGTACAATTCTATTTTTGAATATTTATTTTTTATACAAAGAAGCTCTTCTAAAAAATTAATACTTGATTTTAAAGAACCCTTATACAATCCCATCATCTAAGAGCGAACTTTTAAAGAATTACATTTTTTCTTTTTCTCTGTTAATTCGTTTTCTAATTCTGCAACACTCATATTATCAAAATCATTCTTTATAATCTCAAATTGTTTTTTATAATTGTCCAATATTCTTCCATGGTTTTTCATTCCCCATTTAAAATAAATAGATTGTTTATCAGAATTTTCGAGTTTGTATTCTAAATCATTAATTTTTTCTTCTAAATTTTCTATTAGCATTTTGTTTCAAATTATGAGAATTAATAATCTTTATTTAAACTTTCTATTTTAATCTGTAACTGCATATATGGCAGAATCTTGAATAGTTATAGTTTTTGGTTTTACAACGAGGACAAAGCATTATATGTCCATAATTTTTTTTGTGCTTAAAATTCTTCTTTGTCTTAGAAGGTGCAAAGATCATTTTTACAATGCCTATGAAAATAAAAAAGATTCCAATATAAAAAAAGATAGTCAAAAAATCTGCTTTAGTTTTTTCTTCAATGTATTTTGAATAAGCAGAAATAATTATTCCAAGAATAAAATAAACAAATCCAGGTATTTTAGTCATAGAGAAACTATTAATGTTGTGCTTTTAAAAGTTTTTCATCTAAATATTTATAAACTTAAAAAAACAAACTAAGAAATATGAAGAAAAAGAGTTTAAAAAATAAATTAGAAGAGGAATTAGATGAACTAATGGATGTTGATGAAGATAGTGATTTGCCTATATCTGAAAGAAAAACTAAACAAAAGAAAATTCTAAAGTAGTTATTCTAAAAACAACAATAAGAACATAATTGAAACTCCTAAAAGGAACATTAAGAGTTGAATTAAAGACTTCTTAACTTCAAAATCCTTGTGTAATTCTGGAATTAAATCAGCACCAGCAATATATATGAATCCTCCGGCAGCAAAAGGAAGTAAAAAAGTAGTTATGTTATCAATATGATTGGCTAAAAGCAATGATGTAACTGCTCCAATAATCGCGGTTATAGCAGTAATGAAATTGAAAAACAAAGCTTTTGCTTTAGTAAAATTTCCATGTAGTAAAACGCCAAAATCTGCAATTTCCTGAGGAACTTCGTGAAAAATCACTGCGATTGTTGTAGCAATGCCAACAGGTATGCTTGCCAAATAACTCGCACCAATAATTAGTCCATCAATGAAATTATGGATGCCATCTCCAACAAGATTCATAATGGCAAAAGGATGAACGTGGTCATCAGTTATTGGTAGGTGACAGTGTCTCCAGCAAATAGTTTTCTCAATAACAAACAATACGGCAATTCCAAGAATTATGTACAAAGAAATATTTATTCCAAATCCAACTTCATTAACAATCTCAGGAAGTAAATGGATGAATGCATCGCCAAGAAGAGCTCCTGCTGCAAAACTAACCATGTAAATAAGAATCTTATTCATTAAATTCTTTTCAATGATAAGAGTGAATATTCCTATTAAAGACATCAAGCTAATAAAAACAACGCTTACTAGTGAATACACCCAAACTTCTTGCATGAAAACCATATTTAATAAATGATTTAAATATTTTACTCAGAAATCTTCAATTCCAGTAGTTCTTTATATTTAACAGTATTTGCAATAACTTTTCCTATCTTATTCTTTCTGTTAATTTTAATAACTGCTTTTTTGCTTGAATGAGCTGTTAAGACATAATCTTTTTCAACAAATAAATCAATATCTGTATCTGAGAATTCAATAGGTAGCATTAAAGTTAAATTGCTTTTATGGATTTTAGCTGCAAAATTAATATTCTCTCCTGAAACTTTTTTTTCAGAAGGTTCATTTAATTCGCGAATATCAATGTTTAAACCAAGTTTTTTCTCAATTTTTTCAATGTTGGAGCCGTTTTTACCAATTATTGATGATTTAGTTTTTTCAGGAACAAAAACAATGCATTTATTATTAGAAACAACATCTACTTTGACAAAATCAGAGTATTTTTTAAATTCTTTTTTTATAGTTTCCGCAGCTAAATCGTGGGTTGGGCTTTTAGTTTCACTAGAAACAGGAATAACAACTGTTTGTTCGCCATAAGAGTAAATTTCAAACTCTAATCTACCTGTATTAAAATCATTAATTACAACAACTGGTCTGGCAAGGTCTTGTTCAACCATTCCTGAAGGAACCTTTACTTCCATGTTTAAAGAATAAACGTTATCAATAGATCCATCTTTGATAAAAATAACTGTGTCAACAATGTGAGGTATAACGCCTAATTCAATACGTCCAATAAATCTTTGTATTGCATCAATAGGTTTTGTGGCATGCATTACACCAACCATTCCAACACCTGAAAGTCTTAAATCAGAGAATAATCGAAAATCATCTGTGTTTCTCATTTCATCAAATATGGTGTTATCAGGTCTAGATAACAATAATATATCGTGTATTTCTTGGCTTGATCCTTTGCTAATAGCATATTGTGTTATCTCTTGAGGTAGGTCAAGATCTCTTGGTGCTTCAATAGTTTTTATAACTTTATCATTTGAAGAATAAAATTCTGCAAGCGCTTGAGCAAAAGTTGTTTTTCCGTGACCCGGAGCTCCAGATATTAATACTCCTTCTGCCTGTTCAGAAATTCTTTTCATTAATTTTTCTTTAATATCATAATCTTTTAGATACAAATGTTTTACAGGTCTAACAGCTGTTATTTCATATCCATCTGCAAAAGGAGGTCTTGTGATAACAATTCTGTAATTAACCAATTGAATAATTGTTGAACCTCTGCGTTCTAATTCAACAAATCCATCTTTTCTGGAAGCGACTTCTTCAGTGATTTGTTTGGCTATTTCTTTGACTTCATCACGTTCAATCTTTTTCTTAGAAATAGAAACATATTTCCAATTTCCTGGTTGTCCTTTTTTTGCTTTTACTATGCAGTCTTCTTTTATATGAATACTCATAGTTGTTTTGTCGAAAAACTTTGATATATAAGGATTTGCTATTTCAACTTCAGGAAATAGATGTAATGAAACATTAATGCCCTTTGATTCAGCAACCATTGCTTGTACTTTGTCAGCAGTCATTAATGTTCCTTTTTCAGAAAAAGCAAGTTCTCTAATTAAAGAATCTATCTCTCCACTTTTTGCACGTCTAATTTCAAAATCTCCAGGTCTTTCGCCCTTAAAATCTATAGTGAAATTAAATTTTTTACAAATATCCCTTAGTTTTTTAACTTCTTCAAGACCTAAATGACCTATTTCACGGCCTTTGTTTGCTTGTGCTTCAAGTTCGGCAATTACAGCTTCATGAAAAACTATCTTTTTTGTCTTTAATTCCTTCTTCTCAATGCGTTTGGAAAGAATGCCTTCAATAATTATGCTTGTATCCGGAATAATCTTGTCTATTTTAGTCATATGAATAAATTATCATAAGTCTTTTTTAAATATTCTCATATTGATTTTCATATTTGAAAAAATTTAAATAAATTTTTAAAGAACTTTTTTTTACTGCTAATAAAGTTTTTGAAAAAATATTTGTAGAGGTTGCATTAGTCAAAAATCAAAACAAGATTTTTGGAATGCGATTAGTAATTTGATACACTTTATGCCGAGGTCGCATAGTCTGGTATTGCGCAGGATTGCTAATCCTGTTCCTTTGGAAGCGTGGGTTCAAATCCCACTCTCGGCGTTTTTTTAAATGGTAGGAATCAATGTCAAACTAAAAGATGGATTTGAGGAATTTGGTATTCCTAGTTACAAAACTTCTGGTTCTGCAGCTGCTGATTTAAGAGCTGCTATTGAAAAAACTCTAATTTTAAAGCCAAGAGACAGCTCTTTGATACTTACAGGGTTGTTTGTTGAAATTCCTGAAGGATACATGGTTCATATAACTCCAAGAAGTGGTTTTGCTTTAAAGCACGGGATAAGCATTGTTAATTCTCCTGGAATAATAGATTCCGATTATCGTGGAGAGATTGGTGTGATAATGATAAACCACGGAAAGGAGTCTTTCAAAATAAATCGTGGTGACAGAATTGCTCAAATGAGTGTTGTAAAAGCAGAAAAAGCAAGCTTTAAACTGCAAGAGAACATATCTGATACAGAAAGAGGCTCTGGAGGATTTGGTCATACTGGCAGAGAATAATTTGTTTTGTTCTTCGTTAATTTTATAAATTGTTATTCTTTTCTTTCAAATCACAGCGGGATAGGGCAGTCAGGAGTGCCCGTCGGGCTCATATCAAAATTTTAGAAACACAATTTTTTGTAGGTAACCCGGAGGTCGGAAGTTCAAATCTTCCTCCCGCTATCATATTTCTTCTTTCAAAGTTATCGTTGCAACCATGGTTATTGTTTTTTTTATTCCTGTTTCCTTTCTGAATTCTAGAATATAGTTATTAAATTCTTCAACATCTTTGAATTTCATTTTAAATAGTAAATCATACTCTCCAGTTATTCCAAACACTTCTTTCACGTGTTTATTTTTGAAGATTTTTGTGTCTAAATTAGTTTCTGTAGCTACAAACATAAATACTATGAAGTTTTCATCTGCTAGTTTATTGTTCAGTTTAACTGTGAATTGTTCTATTAAACCTTTTTCTGTCAGTTTTTTTATTCTTTGATGAACTGTGCTTGGCCTAACATTTGTTTTCTTTGCAAGGTCTCGGATGCTTGCTCTACTGTTTTTCTTCAGTTCAGTTATTATCTTTTTATCTTTGTCATCTTTTGTCATGGCTTTTTATTAAAAATCAGCTCTCTGTAGAAATTTGTTAATTTGATTCTTGGGGGATCGCACTAACATTAGAGAGCTAATTTTTGTTTAATAATTTATTTTGTCTAACTATTATTTAAATTTTATCTTTTTTGTTCGGTTTTTCCTATTTTTCTTGGACAATGAGTGTTTTTTTATTAAGAAAGTATATAAATTATCTAAAATCTTGTTTTTTTAGGTGATTTTTTATGGATTCGAATGAGGAATATGAAGTTAAAGATTTAACATTAGCAGAACAAGGAAGAAAAAACATTGAACTGGCAGAGCTTCACATGGGTGCTTTGTTTGAAATCAAGAAGCGTTTTGAGATAGAAAAACCATTAGAAGGAATAAGAATAGGAATGGCTCTTCATGTAACAAAAGAAACAGCCAATCTTATAAGAACACTCATTGCAGGAGGGGCAGAAGTTGCGATTACAGGATGCAATCCGTTGAGCACACAAGATGATGTTGCGGCTGCGTTAGCAGATGAGAATGTCAAAGTGTGGGCCTATAAAGGTGAATCAACAGAGGATTATTATCGCTACTTGAATAATGTTATTAATTTTAAACCACATATAACTATAGATGATGGTTGTGACTTGGTAACTGAGATACATCTAAAACACCAAGATTTGATTCCTGAAATAATAGCTGGTTGCGAAGAAACGACAACAGGAATAATAAGATTGCATGCAATGGAAAAAGATAATGCGTTAAAATATCCTATAATCGCAGTGAATGATAACAAGACAAAACATTTGTTGGATAATTATTATGGAACAGGTCAGTCAACACTTGATGGCATAATAAGATCTTCAAACATATTATTCTCTGGAAAAACAGTTGTTGTTGTGGGTTATGGAAGTTGTGGAAAAGGAGTTTCGCTGAGAGCAAAAGGTCTTGGATCAAATGTCGTTGTAACAGAGGTAAATAATTTCAGGGCATTACAGGCAAAAATGGATGGTTTTAGAGTTATGCCAATGGAAGAAGCTGCAAAAAAAGGTGATATATTTATAACTGTTACTGGAAATAAGCATGTATTAAGAGAAGAACATTTCAGAAGTATGAAAGATGGTGTTTTGTTAGCGAATTCAGGTCATTTTGATATTGAAATAGATGCTAAGAAACTTGAAGAAATATCTTCTGAAAAGAGAAATATAAGACCCTTTCTTGACGAGTTCATAGTTGATGGGAAAAAAATATTTTTAGCTGGCGAAGGAAGATTAATAAACTTGGCAGCTGCTGAAGGTCATCCTTCGGAAGTGATGAGCACCAGTTTCTGCGGACAGGTATTAGCATGTGAATACGCAGTGAAGAATAAAGAATTAAATAGAAAATCTGTTGTGCAGTTACCTGAAGAAATAGATGATGAAATTGCCAGATTGCAATTAAGAGCCTTGAATGTTAAAATAGATTCTTTAACAGATGAGCAAATAAAATATCTTAATAGCTGGCAGGAAGGAACATAATCCTTAAATACTAAACCTTCTTTACAGTATTTCTATGCTCGCAGGAATTGATGAAGCAGGCAGAGGACCAGTCATTGGTCCTATGGTTATGGCCATAACTTCTATTAAGAGAGAAGATGAATTCAAGCTAAAAACTCTTGGTGTGAAAGACTCCAAACTTTTGAGTCTAAAGAGAAGAAACGAGTTAATGGATGTTATAAAAGAATTATGTCAGACAGCATCCATAAAAGTGTCTGCAAAAGAAGTCGATAAAGCTGTTTTTTCAGAGAAAGATAATCTTAACTGGTTAGAAGCAAGAAAAGCTGTTGAACTAATAAATTCAGTGAAGCTTGATAAAGTTATACTTGACTGTCCAAGTACAAATTTGAAATCTTATAAGGACTATATACAATCAAGGTTGAATAAAAAGGTAAAAATAATAGTTGAGCATAAAGCGGATTTAAACTATCCAATAGTTGCAGCTGCAAGTGTGATAGCAAAAGTTGAGAGAGATAAAGAAATTTCCAAAATAAAAAAACAAATCGGAAAAGATTTGGGTTCTGGCTATGCTTCAGATCCGAAAACTCAGGTGTTTGTAAAAAAATATTGGGATACTGATTATTCAAAATACATGAGAAAGTCATGGAATACTTGGCAGAGATATGAAAAGTGGAGATTGCAAAAATCTCTTGGTGAATTCTAAATGATTAATGATAATCGAAAAGTTATTGTTGGCAGTGATGAAACATTAAAAGGGGATACTTTTGGAGGATTAATAGTTGCAGGATTTAGAGCAAATGATGAAGAAAGAGAACAATTGAAGAATATTGGTGTTAAGGACTCTAAAAGAATTTCCGATAATGTAATAATTAGAATAGCAGATGATTTAAGAAAATTTTTCCCTAATAATTTTTTTGTTATAGAACTTTTTCCAAAACAGTATAATGATTTGTTATCTGTTGAAAAATTAACCCCTTTACTAAATAGACTTCATAAAGAGATTTATGAAAAATTAAAAATTTCAGATTCAATACATGTTGTTGATCTATATCCTGGTTGTATTGCAGGAGATGTTGTTGAAACAAAAGCAGAGTCAAAATATGTCGAGGTTGCAGCAGCAAGTATCTTGGCCAGAGAAGTTGCATTAAAACAATTTAATGAGCTATCGAAAAAAGCAGATTTTTTGGTTCCAAAAGGCAGTACACATGTTCTTGAAGCTTTGAAAAAACTAAATGAGAAAAACTTAAATTTTGAAGAATTTGTCAAAATTAGTTTTTCAAATGTCAAAAGATTTATTAAGTAGTTATGACTTATGTTTTTAAACGTGAGGGTTTAAATGAAATTAAGATATGGCCTTACGTTTGACGATGTTCTCTTAGTGCCTAAGAAGTCAAGCGTTAATTCAAGAAAAGAAATTAATGTTTCTTCTAAATTAACGAAAAAAATAATTCTTAATAATCCGCTTGTTAGTGCAAATATGGATACAGTAACAGAGTCAGAAATGGCTATAGCAATGGCTAGAAAAGGAGGAATAGGAATAATTCATAGGTTTTTAAGTTTAGAAAATCAAGTTTCTGAAGTGTTAAAAGTTAAGAGATCAGAAAGTTTCATAATAGAAGATCCATATACTTTTTCACAAGAAAAAACTATTCTAGAAGCAAAGGCTTTTATGAAAGAATTTAATGTTGGAGGACTATTAATAATTAATAGGAAAAACAACCTTACAGGAATATTATCTAGAAGAGATGTTTTATTTGCAAACGATAAACAATTAGTTATTGAAGTAATGACAAAAAATAGTGATATGATAACTATAAATAAAAAAATAAGTATTCAAAAAGCTAGAAAAATACTTCATAAGTATAGAATAGAAAAACTACCAATAGTTGACGACAAAGGAAAAATAAAAGGTTTGATAACTAGTGAAGATATACGAAAAGCTTATGAATATCCCTTAGCATTGAAAGATGAAAAAGGAAGGTTAATAGTTGGCGCAGCAGTTGGTGTAAAGAAAGGATTTTTAGAGCGAGCAATTGCATTAAAAAAAGCAGGTGTAGATGTGTTGGTTGTTGATATAGCTCATGGTCATTCAAATTTGGCAATAAATGCTGTGAAGGAGATAAAAAAAAATTTAGATGTTGAAGTGATTGCTGGAAATGTAGCTACTGCTAAAGGTGTAAAAGACTTAATAACTGCAGGTGCAGATGCAGTTAAGGTGGGTATAGGCCCTGGTTCAATATGTATAACTAGGTTAGTTGCAGGAGCAGGTGTTCCACAATTAACGGCTTTGTTTGATTGTGCAAAAGAAGCAAAGAAAAAGGGAATTCCAATAATTGCTGATGGTGGAATTAGAACTTCTGGTGATTTAACAAAAGCATTAGCAGTAGGTGCTTCAAGTGTTATGTGTGGAAATTTATTTGCCGGAACTGATGAAGCTCCTGGCGTAACAATCTTAAGAAATGGCACAAAATACAAGGTAAGCAGAGGTATGGCTTCTTTTGGAGCTGCTCTTGGTAGAAAATTAAGAACTGGAACTGATACAACTGAAAATGTGGCTGAAGGAGTTGAAGCAATAGTGCCATATAAAGGCAGAGCAGACGAAATTATAGCTCAGTTAATTGGTGGTTTAAGGTCTGGAATGAGTTATTGTGGTTCAAGCAACATAAAAGAATTACAAAAAAACGCCGAGTTCATTAGAATAACCCCTGCAAGTATGAAAGAGAGCAAACCACACAATATTGAAAAGTTATGATTTTTCTTTAGCAAGATAGTAAGTTTTTTAAAATAGTTTAATACACTATTTATCCTCGCGCCGATGGTCTAACGGCATGACAATGGCCTTCCAAGCCATTTATCTGGGTTCAAATCCCAGTCGGCGCATTTATTTCTTTTCATATATTTGATAGAAACTATGTGCTAATTCATAAGAAGAATCTTCTTTTTTTTCAAAAAATATTTCCAGATTATAGTATTTTTTAAGCATTGCTTCTTTTTTTGATTTTTTAAAACCAGGAACAATTATTAGTTTTGAGCCTTGCTTTGCTTTTTCAGAGTACAAAGGAATAAATTTTTCTTGACTTCCTCTTAATGCGTATAAGTAGAATATGTTGAAATCATCGAATTTTTTACCTGTTTGTTCATATGATTCAAGATTAAACATGTTTCCTTGGTAAACATTGATGCTTTTCTTTAATATGAGATTTTGTTCTTCAGCTATTTTTATGACTTTGTCTGCTAAAGATTTTACGTTTGAATCTATTTCTATTCCATAAGTGTCATAATCTATGTTGGCTGAAATTAACATAGGTATTCCGTATCCACAACAAGGATCTATTAAAATGGGCTTTTTGTATGTTTCTCCTGCTTTTTTTATTGCTTCAAAAATAATTTCATTTTTTTAAACGAATTCTGATGAGATAACATATTCAGGCATTCTTCCTTTAATCGCTAATTCAACTCTTTCATCAAAAGCTTTTTCTTCTATTTCAAGTAATTTATCTAAGAACTTTTTATTCATTCGATAAATAAAAACGATTCAATATAAAAACGTTTGCTTTTTCATCACTGAATGATAGTGATTGCTTTATTTTAAGAAACTTTAATAAATATGAATTTTTATAAGTATATTAATGACAGAAAAAATCTTGATAGTTGCAGCTCATTCAGATGATCAGATAATAGGTGTTGGAGGAACAGCTGCAAAGTATGTTTTGGAAGGATTATCTGTTCATACAATT
Source organism: Candidatus Woesearchaeota archaeon (assembly GCA_002686295.1). Taxonomy (GTDB): domain Archaea; phylum Nanobdellota; class Nanobdellia; order Woesearchaeales. The sequence continues at coordinate 31,910 of NZBB01000038.1, read as the reverse complement.
ATATTCTCTCAGGGAGAGATATCCCATCCTCATTTTCAAGAAAACATAATTGTAAGAACAAGAGAAAAGGAGTCTTTACAGGCTGATAAAATAATTGGAGGGGAAAAAATTCATTTCTTAAGGCTCGCAGAGAAACATGCTGGTAAAGAAGAAGAATTATTAAAAGCTAAGAATAAACTAAAAACTTTGATTAAAAATCTTAAACCAATAAAAATATTTACTCATTCAAAACAAGATCCTCATCCATTACATAAAATAACTTCTACAATAGTATTAGATATTGCTGATGAATTACCTTTTAAAACAGAAGTTTACACATTTGATATTTGGAACACTTTCAGATGGGATAAAAAAAAACATCATCAGTTAGCAGTTGATATTTCACAAACTTTTGATAAAAAAATTAGGGCTTTGAAATGTTTCAAAAGTCAGTTCAATGTTCAAGGATTTATGAATTTTTTGCCATTGATAACAATGTATCTTAAAAATTTCTGGAATGGATTAACACATCACACAAAATACGTTGAAATATTTTACAAAGAAAAATGAAACTAGTTATAGCAACTGACAACTACTTGCCAAGATGGGATGGTATATCAAGATTTTTATCAGAGATAACACCAAAAATATCAAAGGAACATGAAATAATAGTAATAGCTCCTGATTTTGGAGAGACAAAACAAGACTTTAAAGTTTTTAAGATACCTTTAACAAAAATTGTTTTTGGAGATTTTCAAATTGCAAAATTTAAATATTTTAAAATACGTTCAATAATAAAAAATGCAGATGCAGTTTTCACACAAACTATAGGTCCTATTGGTATTGCATCAATTCTGGCTGCAAAAAGATTATCAAAACCTTTAATATCATTCATACATAACATTGAATGGGAATTATTTCCAAAAGCTACTTCTTTACTTTTGATGAAAAAAATATTCTATCCAACCACAAAAAAACTTGTTAAAAGCCTTTACAATAAATGTGATCTACTTATTGTTCCTGCAGATAATATTGCGGATATGCTTAGTTGGCAAAACATAAAAACTATGAAAAGAGTGGTTCATTTGGGGGTTGATGCTAATAAATTTACTAAGGGAAACAAAAGACAATCAAAGAAAAAAATTGGTCTGAAAAGCGATGATTTAGTAATAGGTTATCATGGTAGACTTGGTAGAGAAAAAAACTTAAAAACTTTGTTAAGAGCTTTTGTAAGAGTTAAATCAAATCATAAAAATGTGAATTTACTACTTATTGGCTCTGGACCAAAAGATGTAGAAAAAATGTTTTACAAAAAAAAAGGAGTTATTTTTTCTGGAAGACAAAATAATGTCGTTCCGTTTATTCAAGCAATGGATATATATGTTCTTCCTTCACTCACAGAAACAACTTCTCTTTCAACATTGGAAGCTATGTCGTGTGAGGTTGCAGTGATTTCTACAAAGGTTGGTTTTGTTAAAGATTACATTAAAAACGGATTTAACGGATTATTGTTTGACAAGCAGAATGCATATGATTTGTATAAAAAAATAGATCTTTTGATTAGAAAATCAGAACTAAGAAAAAAACTTGGTAAAAATGCTAGACAAACAGTTTCTAAAAATTTTGTTTGGAGTGTTACTTCCACCAACATAATGGAAGCTATAAATGGTGTTTTAAAGAAAAATTAAATCTTCAAACTTGTAACCTTACTTTCATTGTGGCCAGCCATGCTGACACCAAAAAGAATCTCTGCACAATTTATTATTCCATCATTATGGCTAATCATTATGTATTGTGCTTTTTTAGAATAGTCATCTATTAAACCCGCAAGCTTTTCAGAGTTTTTCTTGTCAAGAGCGGAATCAACTTCATCAAGGACGTAGAATGAAGCCGGTTCATGTTCTTGAACCGCAAATAAGAATGCTAATGCTATAAGGGTTTTTTCTCCTCCACTAAAACTTCTCATATCCATGAATTTCTTGTTGCTAATCTTTACTTTGATATTAACTCCTCCTGCAAAAGGATCTTTTTTGTCTTCTAAAGAAATATACGCTGAACCTTTTGTTGACAAAGTTAAAAAAATTCGTTTAAAGTTTTCATTCACTATCTCAAAAGTTTTCATAAATAATTCTTTTTTCTTGCTGTCAATCTCATTTATCATCACCAATACATCTTCTCTTTCAGATACAAGTTTATTCTTTTTTTCTGATAAATTTTCATATTCGTTTGATGCTTTCTTGTAGATTTCTAAGGATTTCATATTGACCGTCCCAATATCTTCAACTATTCTCTCGAATTGATGTATCTCTCTTTTTATTTCGTCATCTGTTTTATTTTTGTATAATTTTACTCCTTCAAATTGTTTAAATTCTTCTTTTAAACCTTCTAATTCTCCAACTATTTTTGCTTTTTCAATTGATAAAGAATTATTTTTCTGTTCTATTCTTCTTATATCACCTTGTCTGTTTGATAAACTATTTTCAGAAGAGGAAATATTTTTTTCAGATTCGGATCTTTTCTTGAACAAACCCTTGTATTGTGAGTAGAATTTTGTTTGTTTTTTTTCTTTTTCTTGAAGTTTTTTTGTCTGTTCTTTAACTATTTTTGTAAGTTCCTTTTCTTCTATTTGGAATCTTTCTTGTTCATTATTTATTTCTTTATTTAATATTTCTTTTGTTCTTTCAAGTTCTGGTTTAAATAAATTTGTTAATTCAGTTTCGTTTGCTTTTAAGTCACTTTTAATATCCAATATTTCCTCTTTTAATTCTTGTTTTTTTTGATCAAAAGTGTTTATCTCTGCTAACACAACAGGATTTCTCAACTCAGTCATTTTATCTCTTAAATGTTGCTTCTCAGATTTTAAAGTTGCAAGAGACCTATTTTTTTCAGAAACAGTTGATGTTAATTCGCTTATTTTTTCTTCTAAAGCATTTATCTCTGATGTTAGTTTTTTCTTATCTTCTTGTGATGCATATGTATCGTCAGAATCTATATGCAATAGTTTCTCTGTTTTCATTATCTCTGTCTCTAATTCTATTTTTTCATTTCGGTAATTTGATATGTTGTGTTCATTATTTTTTTTCTTTATTTCAAGCTTTGAAACAACATTTTCTAAATCTTTAATTTCTGATTCTAGAGTTGATACTTGTTCTGTAACTTCTTTTTCTGAAAATCCAATACCAAGAGTTTTAGCTCTGAAGCCTCCTTGCATTGCTCCGCTAGTCTCTATAATATCGCCTGAAACAGTAACCATTCTTACTCTTCCTATGCCTATTCTTCTAGCAACATCAACATTTTCAACAACCAATGTATTTCCAAAAACATATTGGAACACTTTCTCATATTTTGGTTCGTAATCAACTAAATCTATTGCTAAGCCAATAATTCCTTCTCCTTTTAAGTTTCTTAGCTCTGTCTTTATTATTGTAGGCCTTAATTTGTTTAATGGCAAAAAATTAGCTGTTCCAAGTCTGTTTTCTTTTAGAAAAGTTATGCACTTAGAAGCTACTTCATCATTGTCTGCAACCAAGCTTTTAATTCTGGCACCCGCAGCAGTTCTAAGAGCCAATGAATATTCTGTTTTCACAGATCCTAATTGACTTACAATACCCTTAATTCCTGAGAACTTTTTTTCAAGAATTGATTTTATGGCTTTGTCACCAGCTATTTGTTCTCTTAATCCTGCAGACCTAATTTTAAGCTTTGATAATTTTTCTTTTTTAGACAATAATTTGTTTTTTGCATTATCTAATTGTGATCCTATCGAAGCTTCTTCTTCCAAGCAGGTGTTTAGATTAGTCATTACTTCTTTGAATTTTTCTTTGTTTTCTTTTAGTTTATTTAATGCTTCTTTGTTTTCTTTCTTTATTGATAGGACTTTTTCTATTTTGCTGTCTATTCCTTGCAACATAACTTCATATTTGTCTTTCTCTCTGAAAGCGTTTTGTTGTTTCTCTCTCAGAATGTTTATTTCATTTTGTAGTAATTCTGCTTTTGAATCTATTTCTTCTATTTTTTTATCTAGTTCTTGGGCATTTCCAAGATTGTTTTTATTTCTAAAAGAATCAAGTTTAGAATCTATGTTTTTAAGCTCTTCTTCTTTTCTAGCAATTCTTTTATTGGTGTCTTTTTTGGCATTTTCAGCTATACTTATTTTTTTCAATAAAGATTTTTTATTTTCTTCGAGTTCTCTTCTTCTTTTTGCTAATTTGTCTGTTTCTTGCTTAGCGGTTTCTAATTGTTGTTTTTTTAATGCTAAATCAACTTTTATACTTTCTATAGACCTGTTTAATTCAACCTGTTCCTTTTCTCCTTTTTCTTCTACTTCTTCATTAATTGATTGTACTTCTTTTTTCTTTTTTTCAATTTTTTCTTTTAAAGATTTTACTTTATTTTGAAGGATTTCAAGTTGTTTTTCATTCTTTTTTATAGAAGAATTCCATTCTTTAAGCGAGTGTTCTTTTTCTTTTATGTGGGCTGAAAGCATTGAAGCTCTATTTCTCTTAATATTAGTATCTAATTCTTTGAATTTTTCTGCTTGTTTTTTCTCTTTTTTTAACTCCCTTAAATAGGCTTTTCTCTCAGTAAGTATTATGTCTGCTTCATTTAATCTTTCTTCAACTCTATTTAATTCTCTGAGTGCTTTCTCTTTTTTTTCTTCATAAACAGAAACTCCTGCAATCTCTTCAACTATTCCTCTCCTCTCTATAGTTGTCATCTCAACTAATTTTGTAATCTGCCCCTGTAATATTATGTTGTAACCATCAGGATTTATCTTTGCAATACTCAATAATTCAAGAATTTGCTGTCTGGTTCTTGTTTCATCATTAATCTTATATTTTGATTGTCCTGTTTGTCTAATAATTCTTGAGAGTTTTATTTGTTGAGTTTCTACAGGGAATATTTTTTTTGAATTGTCAAAATATATTGAAACTTCAGCTTCTTTGAAAGGTTTTCTTTTCTTTCCACCATTATATATTAAGTTTGCAGATTTTTCTGCTCTCAATCCTTTTGCAGATGATTTTCCAAGAACAAAACATAAAGCGTCAAGAACATTGCTCTTGCCAGAACCATTAGGACCTAAAACAACATTAAACTTATCTCCAAAAGGAATTTCTGTTTTTCTAACAAAGGATTTAAAACCCTTCATCTCAAGCTTCAATATTCTCGTCATTATAGCTCCTCTTTTTTATAGAACTTCAAAACACTTTCATTATATAAAACTTACTATATTAAATTTTGATTTTTTTTGGTTAAAATTTCGATTTTGTTCAAAAAGTTTTTAAGCAAATAGTTTTTTTTTAAATTATGATTTGTGTAATAGCACTGATAGTTTTTGGAATTCTTGGAATCTTTAGTGCATCTCATAGAATAATAGCTAAAGAAGCTTTGGATTGTGTTCTTAAAAGAATTACCATTAGAAAATGCACTACTGGTCTTGATAAAAGATTGAAAGCCCAGATAACTGGAAAGTTAATGAGGAAACACCGAAAAACCGGCAGATGGATATATAAACATTTTGAAGTTATATCATGGTTCTTTACAATCTTATTGATAGTTAGTCTAGTTTATTCTATCTTAGGAATATATAATTTAGTGATGTTTGATAATTGTAATGGGGAAGATTCAACTGCTTTTTGTCCTTTTAACCCTTCTGCAACAGGTGCAGGTGGTCATAGCGAGATAAGAAATAAAGGAAATCTAAAACCTGAAATAGTTTCTATTGATGATGATCCTTGGTTTGGAAATTCAGATGCAAAAGTAACAATTATAGAATTTGGTTGCTTTAAATGTCCATATACAAAACAAGTGGCAGAAGAAGTTGTACAAAAATTATACTCCCAATATCAAGACAAAATTTATTTTGTATACAGAGATTTTCCTTTAAGCATTCATGAACACGCACACGAGCCTTCTTTAAGTGCACAATGTGTTTTTGAACAGGATAGAGAAGCATATTGGGATTATTATTTTTCAATATTTAGAAATCAAGACCTTCTTGATAATCAAGTATTAAGAGATTTAGTAATACCACTAGGTATAAATATGACTCAATATGATGAATGTTTTATCTCTCAAAAATATTCTTCTGAATTAGATAATGATTATAAGGATGGATTTTTAGCAGGAATATATGGTACGCCTACTTTTTTTATAAATGGCAAAGAAACTATTGTAGGTCCAAAATCTTTTAAAACATTCAAAAAAATTATTGAAAAAGAACTCAAATCATGAATTTTTTAAAATTTATTTATTTTTTTATTTTTATTACAAAAATTATTTAAACTCTTTGTTTTTTTATGTTATCTTCAGATAAATTTTTTGAAAAATCAAGTGGGTGTTTTAATGCCAAGAAAATCAAGATTAAAAAAAAAAGTTTCTAAAAAATCAACAAAAAAAATAGTTAAGAAAAGACGACATGTGAAAAAAAGTATTTCTTTTGCAAAAAATAAAAATGCGTTCGTAGGACTAATAGTTTTAGTGGCAATAGTTGCATGGTTTTTATTCATTCCAAATGAATCAAATATTTCTAAAACATCTAATTCGGATGCAGATGCAGTTTTAGATTTATATGTTATGAGCCAATGTCCTTATGGTGCTCAAGCAGAGAGTGAAGCTATAAAAGCAGTTGAAAGATTAGGAGAAGATGTTGCATTAAACATTTATTATATTGTTAATTCTCAAGGAGTAAGATTTAATAGTTTGCATGGGCAACCTGAAGTTGATGAAAATATTAGACAGTTATGTATAAAAGAAAACCAGCCAGAACTATTGTATGATTACCTTCTTTGTTTCAATGAGAATTACGGAGCAGGAGAATCGCAGTATAATAGTTGTGCTTCACAAGTAGGAATAGATACTTCTAAAGTTGATTCTTGTATTAATGATGAAGGCACAGAACTATTAAGAGCAAGTGAGGCAGAGACAAACAAAGTAGGTGCATCTTCAAGTCCAACTATTTATCTTAATAAACAACCTTATGCAGGTGGAAGGTCTGAGATGGACTTTGCAAGGGAAATTTGCAGTAAATTAAACTATGAGATTGAAGGATGCTCAGATATTCCAAAACCAGTATCTTTTGAACTTATTGTTTTAACATCAGATGATTGTACGAGCTGTGATACTACACAAATATTATCCGTTTCCAAACAATTATTCCCTGGTGTGAGATTTAGAACAGTACAGGCAGATAGTGATGAAGGTCAACAATTAATAGCTGAACATCAATTAGTATATCTTCCATCATATATCTTTGATTCGAAAGTTACAGAAACAAGTACTTGGAATACAAATACTCAGATAGTTGCTGCTTTCAAAGAATCAGGTAGTGGATTCAGATTAAGAGATGAAACTACTGGTGCAACATGGTTTATAAGTGAAGAAAAAAGAGCTGATTCATACGCAAAAATAGGTGTTGTGAAAGGCGACAATAAACCTCAGATAGACTTTTTTATTATGAGTTATTGTCCATACGGAAATCAAGCCGAGGAAGCAATTGAGCCAGCATATCAAGAATTAAAAAATAAAGCAGATTTTAAGCCACATTATGTAATATACAGCAATTATGGAAGTGGGTATCCTGAATTTTGTATGGATGAGGAAAATAAAATTTGTTCGATGCATGGAATACAAGAATTAAATCAAGATATAAGAGAAGCATGTACTGCAAAGTATTATGGAATGGATGAATGGTTTAGTTTTGCATTAGCAATGAATAATCAATGTAGTGATCAAAATGCAGATACTTGCTGGGTAAATGTAGCTGAATCTCTTGATTTAGATACTGAACAAATATCTTCCTGTGAAAAAAATGAAGGATATGAATTAATGAGTGCAGATAAAGAACTGGGAGATATTCTTGGAGTTAGAGGAAGTCCTTCAATATTTGTAGATGGAGATAAATATAGTGGCTCCAGAACTGCAAATGGATACTTAGGAAGTTTATGTGTTGCTTTTGAAAATGCACCTATAGAGTGTGAAGGAAAAATTCAAGAGCCAACACGACAAGCAGTTCCTTCTGGTGCCTGTGGATAATTTTTTATTTTTTTATTTTATTTTTCTTTTGTCACAAAAACTATATAAACTCTTTATTCTTCGTTTTATATATGAGGTTAAAGGTTGATAAGATTAGAAAGGATTTTTCTATTTTGAAAAAGAACATTGTTTATTTTGATAATTCATGTATGACTTTGAGACCAAAACAAGTTGTTGAAGCAATAAATAGATATTATTATGAATTTCCTGCTTGTGCAGGCAGGAGTATGCATAGATTAGGGAATAAAACAACAACAGAAGTAAGTTTTGCCAGAAACACTATAAGAAATTTCATAAACGCTAAACGAAAAGAAGAGATAATATTCACAAAAAACACTACTGAGGCAATAAACCTGGTTGCCAAGTCTTTCAAATTCAAAAAAGGAGACAAGGTTTTAATAACTGATAAAGAGCACAATTCTAATCTTTTATCATGGCAATTATTGGCAGATAAAGGGATTATAAAACTTGAAGTTCTGGATTCTAATGAAGACAACACTTTTAACATTGAAGATTTTGAAAAAAAAGTTAAAGATGCGAGATTAACTGCGATAGTTCATACATCAAATCTTGATGGAGTCACTAATCCTGTAAAAGAAATAATAAAAATTTCTCATAAAAACAATTCTTTAGTTTTTCTGGATGCAGCACAGTCAATACCTCATCATCATTTAAATGTTAAAAAGCTAGATGTTGATTTCTTAGCATTTTCAGGTCATAAAATGCTTGGTCCTAGTGGAATAGGTGCTTTGTATGGAAAAAAAGTTTTGCTTGAAGAACTAAATCCTTTTATCGTAGGAGGAGAAACAGTGAAGGATACAACTTTCAAAAAAAGAACTTGGGAAGAGATTCCAGAAAGATTTGAAGCAGGATTGCAAAATTATGCAGGTATAATTGGATTTGCAGAAGCAGCCAAGTATTTGCAAAAAATTGGCATGAAAAATATTGAGAAACATGAAACAAAACTGACATTGCAATTGACAGATGGTTTACAAAAGTTTGAAAACATAAAAATTATTGGTCCTAAGGCTGAAAAACGTGGAGGGATAACAAGTTTTAATCTTAAAAAAATGGATTCTCATCAAGTTGCTTTATTGCTTGACAACTCTGCAGATATAATGGTTAGAAGCGGAGCACATTGTGTGCATTCGTGGTTTAACAAACACAAATTGCAGGGAAGTGTAAGAGCTTCACTTTACATTTATAATACAGAGCAAGAAGTGGAGTTATTTATTGAAGAAATTAAAAAAATAAACAGGATAATCTAAATAGAATGCACGAACAAACAATTGCAAAAACAATAATAGATGAAGCAGCAAAACACGGAAAAATAAAATGCATAGTTGTTGAAGTTGGAGACTTAGGACATCTACCTGCTAATAAGATGGAAGAAGTTCTTAAAACATTAACTGATTGGGATATCAAGATAGTTAGAAAAAAAGCAACAATTAAATGCGAAGAATGTAATTTTGAAGGTGCACCAGTTATAGTAGAAAAAGGTCATGACCATAATGTTTTCAGATGTCCGAAATGTAATGCTATGATGCCAAAAATATTGGATGGCGATAAAATAATATTGAGAAATGTAGAGGTTGAATAAATGTGTTTTTCAGTTCCGGGGAAAATTGAATCAATAAAAGGAGAACAAGCAATCATAGATTATCAGGGAGAAAAAAGAACTGCTTCAATTGCTTTAAAAAAAGATTCAAAAGTAGGAGATTATGTTATTGTAAATGCAAAATTCGTTATGGAGAAATTACCTAAAGATGAAGCTAGAAAAATTATTGGAGTCTGGGATGAAACAGATAAAAAATGATTCTCCGGAAAATTATTTCTTAAAATATGCTTTTCCGTGTGCAAACACTTTGTTATGCAACAATCAAATAACAAAAAAAGAGTTTAAAGAATTACAAAAAGATGTTTTGGAAGGAAAAACTGTGCACAGAGAAAGATTATTGAAATTGTTTCCTGCTGCTTTTAGAAGAATAAGTGAAGTTGCTGATAAAATAAATAAATGTGTTTGGGATTCAGAAGTTATAAGGCATTACTTCATTGATGAACATAATGAATATATAGATAGGGGTGAAGGAAATTACAAAAATTTTCCAAAGACTTTTAGAAATTTTTGTAAAGTTTACAAAGCAGAGATTGTTAAGAAAGAAGGGAGGTTTTTATCAGTAAAGTATAATTCTATGAAAAGAGAGGTGCTTGCAGATCTTGTTCCAGAAGCTGAAAAAGGGGATGTAGTTACAATACATCAAGGTTATGCAGTTGAGAAAATCGAATAAAACTTCTTCAAATTCTCAATAGTTACTGTAAAAACTAATATTCCAACAACTAATAACATCATTCCTGTTATTTGAGAAAAAGAAACCACTGCATCTAAAAATACTAATTTCAAAATTGTTGTGATAACAGATCCAAGTGATAGTATTGCAACAGCACTTGAAGCACTAACTAATTTCAAACCATTGTAAAAAGTCATAACATAACCTAATAAGAACAGAGATGTCAAACAAATCCATGCAATCTGAGATAAACCAAGATCTAAAACCAAACTAATTTGTCCTGTACTAATAAGGAATATAGATATGAATAAAGCACCAAAAAACATTCTTCCTAAAGCAACGATATTCCCAGATAATCTTTTAAGAACTTTCTTAGAAAGAATTATTTCAAAAGACCAAAAAACAGTTGCTAAAAAAACAAGCAATAGTCCAAAGCTTAAATCAAAAGAGGATAATTTTAACATTAAAAAATTTCCTGTTAATAATAACATTGCTCCAAACACTATTTTTTTATCCAATTTTTCTTTCAAAAGAAACATGCTTAAAAAAACAACCCATACAACCATTGTTTTATGAACAAAAGCTGCTTGCACGCCATTAATGAGCTGTAATCCTTTAAAGAATAACAAGAAAGGAATGCTTCCGCCTATGAATCCAATCAAAATCAAATCTTGCCAATCTTTTCTTTTTAGATTTTTAAGCTCATTAAAATATTTGAAAGATAATATTATTGAAAGTAACAGCATTCCGACAATAAAGTTTTTCATGCCTGTAAATATAAAAGGATTTATTCCTTTAACTCCGAATGAATTAAGAAATATAGACACTCCAGAAATAATTGCAGTTAATAAAACCAGCAAAAAACCTTTTTTCATAAAAAGATTTAAAATCCAACGTATTTATATATTTTGTTATGATAGTGTTGGTGTTTGGAAATCCTTTATTAGAATGTGATTCTTTAGCAGTTGAATTGTCTGATGAATTATCTGTTGAATTGTCTGATGAAAATGTTGAATTTATTAAATGTGTTTCTCCAGAACAAATACTTGAGAAAAAATTTGATTACATAATGGATGTTGTTGAAGACATTGATGAAATAAAGATTTTTGATAATCTTAAGTTGCTTAACCCTCATAGAATGTTTTCATTGCATGATTTTGATGTTACTTTCTTTTTGGGATTAATGGAAAAACTTGGGAAAATCAAAAGGGTTAAGATAATAGGAATCCCCATTGGTTATGATAAAGAAGAAGCAAAACATGAATTAAAACATGAATTAATAAAACTATTAAGCACTGGACATTCATGAGTTAAACATAAAAAGGATTTGTTATTAACTATTTTTATGACTCTTTATTCTCATTCAAGGATTTCTACTTTTGAGCAGTGCAAACTAAAATTTAAATACAAATATATTGATAAGCTTAAACCTGAGATAAAAGCAACCGTTGAAGCTTTTATGGGAAGCAGAGTTCACGACACATTAGAAAAATTATATGTTGATTTGAAGTATCAAAAAAATCCAACAAAAGAAGATCTTCTTGAATTCTTAGAGTCTGAATGGAAAAAACAATGGACTGATGAGATTCTAATTGTAAAAAAAGAATACGCAAAAGAAAACTATCTTGATATGGCTAAGAAGTTTGTATCAGATTACTATAATCATTACAAACCATTTGATCAAGCAACTACTATAGGGACTGAAATACGAGTTCATATAAAACTTGATGAATATGGCGTGTATCAATTGCAGGGATATATAGACAGACTTGACTCAAAGGAAGAAGTGTATGAAGTTCATGATTATAAGACTGCATCTACGTTAATGACTCAAGAATATGCAGATAAGGATAGACAATTAGCTTTATATGCGATTGCTATTAAAGAATTGTACAAAGATGCAAAAAAAGTTAATCTTATATGGCATTACGTGGCTTTTGATAAAGAGATTATTTCTGAAAGAACAGATGAACAACTTAGTGAATTAAGAGCCATAACTATTGATGCAATAAAAGAAATAGAATCTTGTAGAGATTTTCCTTCAAAAGTTTCTACTTTATGTGGTTGGTGTGAATTCAAACCAATGTGTCCTGAATGGAAACATCAATATAAAGTTGAAAAAGAGAAGAAACCAGAAGATGAAGATGGTGTAAAGCTTGTTGATGAATACTCTAAATTAAAATTAGAAGAATCAAATATAAAACATAGACTTGAAGAATTAAAGGACAGAATAGTTTCTTTTGGAGAAAAAGAAGAAGTAAATTCTGTTTTTGGTTCAGAACAAAGAGTAAAGATCTGGAAAAAGGAATGCGATAAATTTCCAAAAACAACTGATCCTGTCTTTCAGAAATTTGTTGAGATTGTAAAAAAACTTGATTTATGGAATGAATTCTCAAGGTTAGACTCTTTTAAACTTGAAAAGGCTTTTGAAAACAATGAATTTAATAGTGAGATAAAAGATATTCTTAAAAAGTTTGCAAGAAAAGAAAAGATTGAAAGGTTATATTTGGGCAAGAAGTAAAAAGACAAAAAATTTATATAAACTCAAAAGATTAGTTTTTCTTGGATGGGAAGGGTTTTGAAAAAAGAGGATTATAAGAATTTTCTTATTAAGTTTAAAAATGCTGGAGAGCTGATAGCGCCTGTTAAGACTGATATGTTAAGATTTCAGAAAATTGAAGATGTTGAAGATATAAAACTTGAAGGAAATCCATTCTTTCCGTTAAAAAAATTTTTTTTGCCTAACGAAGAGATTTTGTTGAAGATAAGAAATGGTTTGACAAAAGAATTAAAAAGAAAAAAAAGTTTTTTCAGCAATGAAAAGAAAAAAATAATTTTTGGAGCCAAATTATGTGATATAAATGGTTTATCAATTCTAGACAAGCTTTTTTTAGATCATGAATATCCTGATGAAGCTTATAAGTATAGAAGAGAAAACATAATTGTTGTCGGAGTTAATTGTTTAACACCCCCATCACAGCATTGTTTCTGTAGTTCAATGGATTTGAAAAAAGAATCTTATGACTTACTTCTGCACGAGAGAGAGAATGATTACTATATAGATGTGTTATCGGAAACTGGAAAAAAGTTGGTTAAATATTTGCCAGAAGAAAATTTTGATTATCCTTTGCCAGAAACAAGAAAAAAATTGGACAAAAAAAACTTGTGGCCTTTCTTTGCAGATAATTATTGGGAAAATGATTCAGAACAATGTGTTAGCTGTCAAAGATGTACAATATTGTGTCCTACCTGTTTTTGTTTTGACATGTTTGATAATATTAATCCTTCAACAAGAAATGGCAATAGAAAAAGAAAAATAGATTCATGTCATTCAAAAGACTTTACAAAAGTGGCTGGAGGACATGTTTTTAGAGATACAAGATTGAAACAATATAGGCACAGAGTTCTGCATAAAGTACAGTTTTTCGAAGACAAATTTAAAAGAAGCATGTGTACTGGTTGTGGCAGATGCATTGAGCATTGTCATTCAAAGATAGATTTTGTAAAAACTATTAATGAGGATTTCAAATGAAGAGCATTTACCAAGCTAAGAGATATAAAATAAAAGATATTCAGAGACAAAGCAATAACAACATAATGTTAAGAATTAAAACAAAGATTAATCCTAGTCCAGGACAATTCGTGGAAGTAAGCATACCTGGAATTGGAGAATCACCAATATCAACCGCATCATATAACAAAAAAATATTGGATCTTAATGTGCAAGTAGTAGGCAATGTCACTGAAGCTCTTGCAAAAATGAGGATAGGACAAAAAATTCATTTAAGGGGACCTTATGGAACAAGTTATCCTTTAGAACAGTTGAAAGGAGAAAACTTAATATTAGTTGCAGGTGGTTGTGGAGTTGCTCCTTTAAGAGCAGTCATAGAATATCTAAAAGAAAGAAGATTGGATTATAAAGAAATACATTTATTCTTTGGTTTTAGAAGTCCGAAAGATATATTGTTCAAAGAGGAAATGAAGGAATGGAAATCTCTTTATCACTTGAATTTATCTGTTGATAAAGCTCCAGAAGAAAATCCTTTCAATTGTCCTGTAGGGTTTGTAACTCAAATTCTTGAAGAAGCAGATATTTCTGCAGATAATTCAAGCATACTTTTATGTGGGCCTCCAGTAATGATGGATAAAAGCATCACAATTCTTGAAAACAAAGGTTTTTCAACCGATAAAATGTGGATAAGCCTTGAAAGGCATATGAAATGTTCAACAGGAAAGTGTGGCCATTGCATGGTGAACGGAAAATATCTTTGCATAGATGGACCTGTATTTAGATATGATAAGGTGAAAGGAATAGATGAGTAGTTTGCAATTGTTCAAAAAAAAGGAAGAGAAAAAGCCGAAAGTAGCAATCCATTCAATAACTGGTTGTGCTGGTTGCCAATTAGTTGTTTATTTTATAAGAGATAAACTTCTTGAATTATTAGGTGAGATAGATTTAGTTGCTGCTCCAATGATAAAAGGAAAGAATTATTCTGGACAATATGATATTTGTTTTGTGGAAGGAATGGTTGCAAACAAACGAGACTTTGAGCATTTGAAGAAATGGCGTGAACAATCAAAATACTTGGTTGCTTGGGGAACTTGTGCGACTCATGGAAACGTACCAAGTATAAAAATCTACAAAGATAAAAATGAAGTAGAAAATGTTGTTTACAAAGATAAAAATAATCTTGGAGGAGGTAGTGAGCCGGTAAAACCAACTCCTATAGAAAAACATGTTAAAGTTGATTATAGTATAAGTGGTTGTCCTCCTGAAGAAATAGAGTTTTTGAGAATGATGCAACATTTTCTTGTTGGAATGAAACCAACAGTTTATAATGAACCAGTGTGTGTTGAATGTACTTTAAGAGAAGTCAATTGTTTGTTAGATAATGGAAAAGAATGCCTTGGGCCAATGATAAGAGGTGGATGCAATGCTTTATGTCCAGCTGCAAATCACTCTTGCACTGGTTGTCATGGACCAATAGAACATGCTAACATATCTCAAACTCTTAAATTGCTTGCAAATAATGGAGTATCAAAAGAGTTAGTAAAGCAAAGATTACAGAAATATGCTGGTTTAAAATTTGAGGAATTGGGAGCAATATTAAAATGAGCAAGAAAATAACTTTAAATCACATAACAAAAGTTGAAGGTCATGCAAAATTAAATGTTGAAATAGAGGATGGTAATCTGCTAAAGTGTGAGCTTGGAGCTATTGAAGGTGCGAGATTTTTTGAAGGGTTGGTTGTTGGAAGAAAATATGATGAGATAAAAGAGATAACTAGCAGAATTTGCGGTATATGTAGTGTAGGTCATAGTATGACTTCACTGAAAGCAACAGAGGATGCTTTTGGAATTTATGTTAGTAAGCAAACAAAACTATTGAGGGAATTAATGAGTATTGGAGAAAGAATTAGAAGTCATTCAACTCATTTATATTTTTTAGCTCTACCAGATTATCTCGGTTATGAATCTGCAATAGAAATGGCTCCGAAGTATAAGAAAGAAATCTCAAAAGCATTGCATTTAATGAAAACAGGCAATGAATTAGTTGCAACAACTGGTGCTAGACAGATGCATCCTGTTTCATCAGTAGTAGGAGGATTCACAGATATACCAAGTAAAAAACAAGTTAGAAATCTATTGTTGTTGTTAAAAGAAAGCAGATCTCAAGCAATAGATACATTAAGACTTTTCTGCAAATTAAAATATCCATCTTTGGAATTAGAAACTGAACATATTGCTCTTGAATCAGAGGATTCTCAACCAATACTTGAAGGTGCTGTTGTTTCTGATAAAGGATTGAGAACTAATCAAGAGAATTATGGAGATTTCATTGATGAATACATTGTTAAACATTCAACGGCGAAGTTTGCTGTTAAAGAAGGAAAATCTTTTGTGACAGGTGCTTTAGCAAGAATGAATCTTAATCATGAAAATATTTCAAAAGAAATAAAAAAAATTTTGAAAAAAAACAAAATAATTTTTCCAAGTAAGAACATTTTTCTCAATAATGTTGCTCAAGCAGTTGAATTAGTTTATTGGATTGATAATGCAATAAAAATATTTGAAGAAAACAATTTCAAACAAGAAAGATTAATTGAATTCAAACCAAAAGCAGGAATAGGAAGATCAGCAACAGAAGTTCCAAGAGGAATTTTATTTCATGAATACGAGTTTGATGAACAAGGTTTTGTTAAGAATTGCAACATAATAACTCCTACAACGCAGAACTTAAGAAGTATGGAAGAACACATAAAAGTGTATGTTAAAAAGATGTTAGTTTCTAAAAATAATAAAGATTATATAACTTTAGAAATAGAGAAGTTAATAAGAGCTTTTGACCCTTGCTTTAGTTGTTCAGCACATTTCTTGAAAGTTAATTGGAAGGAAACTTAAGTCTTTCAAAATTTTATTTTTCACAACGGTTTTCTTTTTCTTTTATTTCTTTTTTATATTCTTTTTTTCTATTACAACAACATCCCATTTATATTTTCTACTTATTTAATTTTAGTATTATATCTTTTCATTAATAATGAATTACTAACAACGCTTACACTGCTGAATGCCATTGCTACACCTGCTATTATTGGGCTAAGTAAAAATCCTGTAATAGGATACATTACTCCTGCAGCTAATGGAATTCCTAATGTATTGTAAAAGAATGCCCAAAAAAGATTTTGTTTAATCTTTCTCATAGTGTATCTTGACAATTCCATTGCAACTATTACATCGCGAAGATCTTCTTTGATTAAAACAATGTCTCCTGACTCAATAGCAACATCTGTTCCACTCCCTATAGCTATACCTATATTAGCTTGTGTAAGTGCTGGTGCATCGTTTATTCCGTCGCCAACCATGGCTACTTGTTTATTTTCTTCTTGTAATTTTTTAACATTGTTGGCTTTCTCTTTTGGTAAAACTTCTGCTAATACTCTTTTAATTCCTAATTGTTTTGCAATAGCATTTGCTGTTTTTTTATTATCGCCAGTTATCATTATAGATTCAACATTCATTTTGTTTAATGATTTTATTGTTTCTTTAGAATATTCTTTTAATGTATCTGCAACTGCAATAATGCCTGCAATTTCATTGTTAATTGCAATTAACATAGATGTTTTTCCTTCAGTTTCAAGTCTGTTAAGATCGTTTAATGCTTTATCAAAATTAATATTTTTTTCTTTCATTAATTTTCTGTTACCTAAATAAATTGTTAAATTTTTATACATAACTTCTATGCCTTTACCTATTAATGAATTAAATTTTTCTGGATTATCTAAAGATATTTTTTTATATTTTGCATGTTTGACGATTGCTTCGCCTAATGGGTGTTCTGAATTTTTTTCTGCAATAGCAGAATATAATAATAAATCGTTATAAGAATAATCAGAAAGATTTACAATATCTGTTACTTGAGGTTTTCCTTTAGTTAAAGTGCCTGTCTTATCAAAAACTATTGTGTCAATTTTATTTGTTATTTGTAGACTTTCTGCGTTTTTGAATAATATACCATTTTCAGCTCCTTTTCCTGTACCAACAATTATCGCTGTTGGTGTTGCTAATCCTAAAGCGCAAGGGCAGGCAATTATTAATACTGCTACAAATATACTCAATGCAAACGCAAAGCCACTGAGAAAATACCATGTAATACTTGATATAATTGCAATACTAACAACTACTGGAACAAAATAAGATGCTATAATATCTGCTAATTTTTGAATTGGTGCTTTGCTTCCTTGAGCATCCTCAACCATTTTTATTATTTGAGCAAGCATTGTTTCAGAACCTATATTTGTTGCTCTAAATTTGAAGCTTCCTGTTTTGTTGATAGTTGCACCTATGACTCTGCTATCTTTATTTTTTTCTACAGGAATACTTTCACCACTAATCATACTTTCATCGATGCTTGAATGACCTTCTATTACTATTCCATCAACAGGTATTTTTTGCCCTGGTTTTACAACAATTATATCTCCAATAACTACTTCTTCTATAGGTATAATTATTTCTTTTCCATTTTTTATGATTAGAGCTGTTTTTGGAGATAAACCTATTAGTTTCTTTATTGCGTCCCCTGTTTTTCCTTTTGCTTTAGCTTCAAGAAATCTTCCAAGAAGTATGAATGCTATTAATATACCTGCTACTTCAAAATATAATTGTTCTACATTTCCAATAATAGTTGCATAAATACTGAAAAAATATGCTGAACCAGTGCCTATTGCTACAAGTGTATCCATATTAGCAACTTTTGTTTTAATAACTGATTTGAAACCTTTTGTAAAAAACTCATATCCTATAAGCATTATTGGAGTTGCAAATAGAAATTGTATTAAAGCCATGTTTTGTTCAATAAAAGAACCAACTGATAAACCAATATGTGGTCCCATTGTGAAGTATAATAATGGTAAGGACAAGATTATTGATATAATGGTTTTATATTTTAAAATTTTTATCTCTTTATCTCTTGTTTTTTTCTCTTCATCTTCATCATCTTTATCTAAAAAGTTTTCATAACCTACATCTTTAATGATTTTTCTAATTTTATTAGAACTTATCTTTTTAGAGTTATAGTTGATGATTGCTTTTTCTGTAGACAATAATTTTTTAGATTTTATGCCTTGCAGTTTTTCTAATGCTGAATCAACTATGCTAATACAGTGTGGATTATCCATGCCAACAACTTTCAATTTTAAATTATTATCTTCTTCTTGTTTTTCTTTTTTAACTTTAAATCCTGTGTTCTCAATTGTTTTTTCAAGTTCTTCCTTAGTTGTTTTTTTATAATCAAAACTGATTGTTGCTTTAGAAGTTGCTAAATTTACATTTGCAGTTTTTACTCCTTTAACTTTATTCAAACTTTTTTCAATTTTTCCAACACATCTTGCACAACTCATACCCATAATGTTAATTGTATATTTGCTTTCGAACTTTTTATTTATTTCTTCTTTATCTTCCATTGTTTTTTTTGTGAATGAATCATAACAATTCTCACTGCAAAAATATTTTGTGTTTCCGTTTTTTTTTGTTTTGAATTTAGCAGTAATTGGATTAACAGTCATTCCACAGATTGGATCTTTAGTCATTGTAAACCTCCTTTAAAGAATGTTTTGTGATTTCTAAATTGCAATCATTATTTTTTTTACACCATTCTTCGCATTCTTCAACCCATTCTTTTTCTTTGTATAACAACAGACATTCTTCACAATAAAACAATTTTTTTTCTCCTTTCATTATTTTTTTAGTCATTTTTTCTCCTATTTCTTATTTTACAGCATTCTTTGCATTCAGTTTTTCCATTAAAATGATTGAAAGCATCATTTAATATACACCAACAGAAAGAATCTGAAAGTGTAAATATTTTCTTTCTCCCTTTTTTTTCAGAAATAACTATATCAAGGTTACTTAATTGCTTCAATTGATGTGATATTGCTGAAAGAGTCACTATCGGAACTGCTGAATGTATTTCATTTACTGTTTTTGATTTTTTTGTTAAACTAATGAGTATTTTTAATCTTGTTTCATCTGCAAGGCTTGAGAAAAATCGAAGTATCTTTTTATTTATTTGTTCCACAAATAGTTGAATACTTGCTCAACTATTTAAATGTTTTGAAATGATTAATCTTAAAGTTGCTCTTCAACTGAAATATCATACATATCAGATATTATTTTTTATAGTATTTATTGCTTTTAGAGGATTAAATTCTGAATTTTTAAAACAATTTCCAGTATTGTTTAAAACTTTGACTGTGTTAATTGTTATTTTTGCATTATTTTATTCTATTATTGTTTTTGTTATAGGTTTATTTATGTTGTTGACCATTCAAACAGGTTTATGGGAAAAATTTCAAAAAGATATGTATGAAGCAAAAAATTGGTTTTTTAATTCAAAATATAAGAAGTTAATGTTGATAATTGGATCAATTGCATATGTGATTCTAATTTTAAGATATAATTTTTCTTAATTTTAATTCATACTTTTGTAGTTAATATTATCCCAAAATCCAAGTTCTTTTCTAATCACATATAAAGGTTTATTACTTTTCTTTATATTGCATTTTTCATGTGATAAAGCGCTATTTTTCAGAGTTGATTTCCCATTTTTAGCAAATGTGATTGTATGATCTGGTTGATTATATTTTAATACTGAATTAATTATTTTTTTAATATCCTTTCTTAAAAATGGTTCTCCACTCGTAATTGTGATCCATGAAGCTTTCTTTCCAATAGATTTGCAAACATTATTCCATTCATTTGTTGTTAATTCATTTTTATCATTTTTATTTTTCCAGATAAGACAAGTTTTACATTTAGAATTACATTCTTTAGTAATTAAAAAAGTATAATTTAAAGGTAGTATTTTAGGAGTGTTAAGAATTCTTATTAAGTTATATCCTATAGCTTTAACCCCCAATTTTAGATAATTCATCTTTAACTGTTTTTTTGTAATCAATTATTCTTTATATAATTGTCTTTTTTTGGAAAGATTAATATAATATCGTATCAAATTATTAATATGAATAAATATGGTTGGATTTATTTTTTGTTGATTATAATAATTGGTTTTGTAACTTTTTTTATTTCTCTAAACAATTATTTTACTCCATCTGATGATTTTCATTTTTTAGAAATTGTCAGTGGTGATGAAAGTTTTATGTCAAAAGTCTTTACTTCAATAGGTGGAACTGGTTTAATGCCTTTACAATGGGCTTTTTCTGTTTTTTTATTTAAGTTATTTAGTTTTAATCCTTTTGGTTATTACTTTGTTCACATATGTTTTCATATTGTGAATGCTTGTTTATTATTTTTCTTAGCAAGAAACTTTTTGAAAAATAATTTTTTTTCTTTTATTTCTGCAATAATCTTTTTATTACATAGAACTACTTCTGGAATAGTATTCTGGTTAGGTTCAATTGATACAGTTCTAATTGTTTTTTTCATTTTATTGTCTTTAATATTCTTCTTTAAATATCAGAATATAAAAAAGAAAGCTCATTATTATCTTTGGTTGTTATTTTTTATTTGTGCTCTTCTTTCACAAATAACTGCTTTGTACTTTTTATTAGTATTTATTTTATATGAATTATCTAATAATAAATTTAAATTTAAAAAAATAAGAATTTCCAGATATGTGCCTTTTGTTTTGATATCTTTAGTTTCATTTTTGTCTCAATTAATAGCAATAATTCCTAATAATTATCTTTTCTCTGAAAAAGCATATTTTTTTGGCCCTCATTTTATTTTTAACATGTTAAATTATTTTGTTACATTATTTTTTCCTTCAACAAATTTTATGAATGCTTCTTATTCTTTGAGTTCGTTTATTCCTATTTTGTATTTGGTTTATTTTTTTATCATAGTTTTTATTATTTTGATTTTCATTAAAGGTTCAAATTCAGTTAAATTCTTAACTTTCTGGTTATTGTTGGCTTTTATTCCTGGATCTTTTTTTATTTGGAATAATGCTTTAAGATTCATTTATCTTCCTTTAATTCCTTTTTCAATATTGATTTCATATGCTTTAAAATCTTTATTTAATAAGATTAATCTATCTTCAAAAACTAAAATATTTTTCCTTTCAAGTATCATTGTTATATTCATTATTTTTAGTATGTACTTTATCAGATTTGACGAAAAAAACTTTGAGAATAGTAGTGATGTTGCTAGAAAGATTATTATTGATTTTGAAGAAGTAAGTAGTTTAATTCCTGATAATTCAATTATTCGATTTGATTTTTCCAGATTTAGTTGTTATCACCTAGCAAAAGGTTTGGAAGCTTTTTATGATATCAAAAACATCTCTTTTTATTGTGGTGAAAATGAAATATATTACACTCACAGAACTTTTGAAGACTTTTTAGAATATAATAATATAATTTACGAAGAAGTAATATTTTTATCTTATCAAAATAATAGAGTTAGTATAACTAATATTAATTAGCGTTTTTTACAGATAATAATTTGTTGAAGTCCACTTCTAAATAGTCTCATAAAAAATAATATTTTCCAAATACTTAGCAAATATAATTTTCTTATTAGAAAGTTTTCCACTTTTACATCTATTGATTTTAAAGGGCAATTTCTATTTTGTTGAAATAAAACTTTAAAATCTCTCTCTAATAGCTTTTTTAGGGAAAAATTAGAATAATGTTGTAAATGATGTGTATACAGTTTACTATATCTTTGTTTCATAAATGTTTGTTTAAATAGTCTAATTGTACTGAAGAGAATATTTTTATTATTGATGCTCATTATTAATAGGAGGCCTTTTGGTTTTAGAAGAGAATGAATTTTTTTAATAAATTCTTTTGGTTTATTTGTATGTTCTAACACTGCTAAACAAGTTATTACATCAAATTTTTGTTTTATTTTTCTATCTAAAAAATTTCCTTTTAAATAAGAAATATTATTATCTTTATTCTCATAAAAATCAATTCCTGTAAGATTTATATTTTTGTCTCTATTTTTTAAGAATCTTAGAAAGTTCCCATTTCCACATCCTACATCTAAGAGAGAGATGTTTTCTTTCTTTTTCCTCCTAATTTCTTTATAGAATTTGTTGAATAAACTATAGTCTGGATTTGAAAACCAATTCTTGTGTTTTATAGTAAAGTATTTTTCGTTATATTCTTCTTGTTTTATTTTTGGAATAAAAGAAAATGAGTGTTTACACTGTTTACAAATGTAAATCTCTGGTTGGACATTCACTCTTTTTGTTACTTTCTTACAAATTGGACATTTCATACTAAATAATCCCTCTGGCTAGATCATTTATTTTGCTTTGTTAAATCTGGCCCTAGTTTTCCCTTTTGTTAATAGTTTCACTATTTAATATTTTTACTAAACTACAATCATCATTTCTCATATTATTTAACATTTTTTTTTGGAACAATTCCAGCTAAATAAGATGCTGTTAAATTATTGGCATAATATGATGGGTGCCCGTCATATGTTTCAACTCTAAATTTTTGATTTTGCATATTATATCCTATTTCTCTATTTAAATTTAAAAAGGTCCAATTAAATTTTTTTGAAATCACTTCAAGTTTAAGCGGTAAACTTTTAATATGATTTTCGTTTTCATATGAAAATATAATTACTTTAATATTTTGTTTTTTGGTTAGAAAATTTAATTTTGTTAGTGCTTTCTCAACATTTGAGAATTCTTCATTAGACGATTCTTGGTTAGTCATAAAATATGTTCTATGAAATTTATGAATTTTGCTTACAAGACTATCATGGCTAATGTTTGGATTATTATTTATTAAATGTAGGTAATATTTGTCTAGTTCTTTATCAATTTTTTCTATGTCTTTTACATCATCAGATAGGAATTGAATTATTATCATGTCTGGCGAAAATTGAAATCCTTTCTTTTCAAAGAATTTTACTTCTAAATCTGTATTAAACCCATCAACCCCGAAATTCATTACTTCATATTCTTTTTTTAATATATTTAGTTTTTCTTCTAATAATTTCGGCCAAGTTTGATTTAGAGGAAGTTTCCATCCAAAAGTAAATGAATCTCCTAAAGATATTATTCTAAAAGTATTATTGGATTTTGAAATGTTATATTCTTTATCTCTTATACCAATAGAGTTTATATGATAAACTATTCCTTTTTTTGAAACATTATTACCCCATATATAAGTTAAATTAGTGTTTGGTTTATATGGTTTGCTATAGTCTTCAAAGCTAAATCTTAAACCTTCTTTGTTAGAAATAAAATCTATTTGTTTAGAAAATTCAATTTCTTCTTTTATGTCAACAAGCATTTTAATTAGAAAAGGCCACAAGAGAATAAAAATTAAAAATAAGAAGACATTTTTTTGATCTAAAAAACTATGAAGCTTATTAAAATAAGAATCAAATAAGTTACTACCATTAATATTTTTGTTAGAATCATTATTTTTGTTAATATAATCATAGCAAAAGTAACTATAAATAAAATAATTATGATTTTAAAAATTTGCTGTTTCTTTGTCTTTTGTTTCATATTAAGTATGTTCCTATTGCTAGATGATCTATTTTGCTGTCTTTAAATGCTCTTATTGCGTCTTTTGGAGTCATTACAATTGGTTCTTCGTGCATATTGAAGCTTGTGTTTATTATGCTCGGTATTCCTGTTATTTTGTGGTATTCTGTTATTATTTTGTGAAAGCTTTTGTTGTCTTCTTTTTTTACTATTTGTGGTCTTGCTGTTCCGTCTATGTGTACTACTCCCGGGCTTTGTTTTTTCATTTTATCAGTGCAGTTAAAGCATATTGTCATGTATCTTGCTGTGTTTTCTGCTCCTTCTATGTTTTTGTAGCATTCTTTTCTTTTTTCCCATAGTGTTGCTGGTGCGAATGGCATGAATTCTGTTCGGTTCAATTTCTTGTTTAGCCATTCGTTTACTGTTTTGTCTGTTGTTTGGTATAGTATTGAGCGGTTTCCTAGTGCTCTTGGTCCGTATTCCATTGCTCCGTTAAATCTAGCTACAACTTTTCCTTTGCTTAATAGTTTTGCTATTTCTTTTTCTATGTTGTTATATTTTTTATATTTTAGTCTGCTTTGTTCTAGTGTTTCTTTTATTCTTTTATCAGAGTATGTCGGTCCCAAGTAAATGTTTTCTAATTTTTTTGGTGTTGGTTTTGTATGAGCTAATGTTGCTCCTAATGCTAATCCTCCATCACTCATGTTAGGAAATATATATACAGAATTAACTTCAGGCAGTTCATGAATTCTTTGATTAAGTTTGACATTAGCAAATAAACCACCACTTAAACAAATATTTTTAATTTTTGTAGAAATAATTAGAGATTTGATAATATTACAAATTTGATTTTCAGTATTCTTTTGAAGCCAAGCAGCGATATCTTCTTTTTTATAATGTTCAAGTTTTTTCAAAAACTTTCTCAAACCAAGCCCATTTTTTTTTGTAAATACTGGTTTGTTTTTAATTATATTAAAAGGAAATTCTACTTTCACATTCTCTGTATTACCATATGCTGCAAGACCAGTAATTTTTCCTTCATGTAGAAATGGTGTGAATCCCAGATAGCTTGTTATCGCTGCATAGAAAGCTCCATAAGAATGTTCTGGCTTAACACAATAAATACATTTTGATTCTTTTTGTGTCATTACATAAGCTTTCATAGAAAAGCCATCTCCTTCCATATCTGCAGTAATAATTAAACTTCTTTTTAACCCAGATGTAAAAAATGCAGCTGATGCATGTGCTAAATGATGTTTAACAAAATATACTGGTGCGTTTATTCTAAATTGATTTCTAATAATTTTTTTTAAGAAACAAATTTTTAATTTTCTCAAAGTTTTTATCTGATTGAGATTATTTTGTATTTTTTGATCAATAACCCTGCGATAAAAGTCTGCGATATAATCTTTAAAACTTGGATTTATATAATTAGTTGGAATACCCATATTGCTTGAAAATCTTCGTTGTATTTTTCTAAAAATCCTTAAATATATTTCTGGTGTGGAAATGCTTGCAACGACAATCTCATCTATGTTTTTTGGTTTGATTAATTTTATTGATTCTGAAGGAAAACTTCCTTGTTTTTTTTTACGAGTAATTCTTTCTTCATTAATTGAAAAAGTTATTTTATCATGATTAACAATGCTAATTCCAGATTCTTGTGTTCCATCTGTTATTCCAAGAATTTGTTTACTCATTCTTTTTTTAAATTATTACTTTGTATAAATAATTATTTATATTTTAAGAACTTTTTTAAAAAGATAATCTTTCAAGAAACTATTTCAAATGAGAAAACAAAGAATATTTATCACAACTAATGGTTGTCCTGCAAGAATTTTAGATATGAGAAGGTTAATTAAGTATTTTGAATTAAATAATTTTAAAATAGTAACTAATCCGTCTAAAGCAGATAAAATAATATTTTTAACTTGTAGTTTTAGAGAATTTAAAGAAAATGAATCTTTTAAATATATTAATTCTTATAATAAATTTAAAGGCGAATTAATCATCGCTGGTTGTATGCCTGAGATTATTCCAAAAAAATTTAGAGAAAAATTTTCAGGAAGATTTATTACAACAAAGAATATGATTGAAATAGATAATATTTTTCCAAATTTTAAAATTAAATTATCTTCAGTACCAGATCAGAATTTTCTTTTTAATAGTTTTAAATCTGCAATTATAAAATTTCTAACAGAATTAAGATTTTCAAAAAATTATAAAACTTTTTTTAGAAAATTTGTTTATTATATCAAACAACATGTTTCAATATCTGATTTCTTTAATCTTTTATACAGAAAAAAACCTTTAGCTATGATGCGCATATCAAGAGGTTGTTTAGGTAATTGTACTTATTGTTCAATTAAAAAAGCAATAGGTAAATTAGAAAGTAAGCCATTAATTGTTTGTTTGAATGAATATAAGAATCTAATAGATAAGAATCATCGTAAATTTGTTATACTTGCAGATGATGTTGGAGCTTATGGTTTAGATATAAACTCTTCTTTTTCCGAATTATTAGAAAAATTTTCTATTATTGATAAGAATTTTAAAGTTGAATGGCATATACAAGATATAAATCCTGTTTGGTTAATAAAGTATCAACAAGAATTATTTAACCAAATTAAAAATGGGAAAATTACTAAAATCTTTTGTCCAATTCAATCAGGAAGTAAAAGGATTCTAAATTTAATGAAACGTTCATATAATATTTCAGTTTTAGTTAAATGCTTTTCAAATTTAAGAACTGCTAATCCAGAATTAAAAATAAATAGTGAATTTATAATAGGCTTTCCATCAGAATCATGGAATGATTTTGTTAAAACTTTAAATCTTATTAAGCTAATAAAACCAGGATTTGTTTTTCTTTATCCTTATCACGATTTATCCCAATCAGATTCTCATAATTTCAAGAATAAGATTTCTTCTAAACAAATACGTAAACGTTTGAATTATGCAATAAACTTCTTGAAACAGGAAAAAATAAATTGGGTTTGTGAAGAAAAATAATTTATCTATTTAGTTAACCTTATTGCATTTACAATACTCTCGTAATTTAATGAGAATAAAAAATTATATTCATTATAATCAGTAGAAGGACAAGAACATTGCTGTTTTTGAATACTATCAAATGCTTTTTTAAATCCTATTTTAAGAGCATTTTTTGTTTTTGTTTTTCCAATCAATTGAGTACACGGATAAACATCCCCATTTGTATCTATATGGCAAAATAATTGTCCTGCTTTACATGGAATATAATTCTTTATCTTGCCAGATGCATTGTTAATTATTTTTGTTCTATAATCTGGCCAATTGTGTAAGTATTTAAGAACTGTTTTTGAGTTTACTATTCTCTTGTTTATTTTTTTGTAAGATAACAATCTGTTTATCAGTTTTTGATATTTTTCTCTTGTCAATAATAATTTGTTAGTCTTTCCTGAAATAGTATCTATATGATGAACTATTTGAAAGCTTACATAGAAGTCTAACTCTTCTGCTTTCTTTAATAAGAAATCAACATTGAAAAAATTTTTATTAGATAAAACTGTTGATATCCAAACTACAATATTATTTTCTCTGGCTTTTTTTATTCCTTTTATAATCTTATCAAAACTTTTGCCTCTGATTGAATCTTGTATGTTTTTGTTTCCATCTAAACTTATAATAAGTAGATCTAATTTTTTAAGAGACTTAATTTTTTGTGAAACAAGAAGTCCATTGGTTGTCAGACTTGTAAAAATATTTTTTTCTTTACATTTATTTATTATTATATCTAAATCTTTATGTAGTAATGGTTCGCCTCCATTAAGACTTATTCTTTGTGTTTCATTTTTAGAAAGATCGTTTATAATTTGTATTATTTCTTTTGTGGTCATTTCTTTTTGTTTTCTTTGTGGTATTCTACAATACACACAGCTCAGCTGACATTTGTTAGTCAAAGAAATGCTAACATTGAGAGGAATTTTTTTTTTTAAAATATTGTATCTGAACAAACTTTTTATGTAAGGAGTTATTCTTTTCATTTTTAATCCAAGAATGTTTTATAGTTTCTTATCGCATCTCCAAATATCTTTTGTATGCTAAACTTCATAAAACTTCTAAACTGCAAGTAGGTGGTTACAGCGAATATATAATCAAAGATTTTATTTTCTGGCAATTTTATTAATTGCATAATTATGGGCTTAATTGATGGATAGAGTATTAGAAGTATTGCAAATTTTTGCAGATTAGAAATTTCTCTTAGGTTTTTTTGATCTAAAATGCTTCTTGACATCTTATAATTATTTTTTGATAGCAATTCAAGTTTTTCCTTTTTTAAATACCCATTTTTTAACGCGTAATTTGTTACTTCTAGATTTGGATAATGTAATAACATATCTACACTAACATAGTCTGGCTTTATTTTTTGATTAATTCTCACTGTTTTCATTGCTTGTTCAAATGTTTCTCCAGGAAACACCATCATATTTAATGAGATAAATTTAAGTTTATATTTGTGGAGTAATCTGGCAATTTTTATTATTTGATTATTCGAAATATTCTTTTTAAGAATTTTATTTCTAAAGTAATCATCTCCTGATTCAATTCCAATCTGTAAGGTGTGACAATGTGATTTTTTTAATTCTCTTATTATTTCTTCATCTATAAAATTGTAATGTGCATTGCATGTAAATGGTATGTTTATTTCTTTTTTGTATATTTTCAGAAATTTCATGAGCCATTTTTTGTTTGTAATGAAAATGCTGTCAAAGAAGTGAATTCTCTTTATAGGATTTTTTTTATTGATGCTTTTTATCTCTTCTATAATATTCTTAACCGATCTTTTTCTTGTCATAACTGGATATTCTGACTGGTTTTTTAGAGTGTTATAAAAACAGAATGAACACTTATATGCGCATCCTCTTGATGTTTTGAATAGTGTCGACCTTCCTTTTTCTAATATATTATAATACTCTTTGTATATATCTCGATCTGGGAATGGTAGTTCGTCAAGGTTATGAATTGTGTTTATTTCTTTGTTTCTTATTATAAGATTATTTTTACAAGTTATTATTCCTGGAATGTCTGAGAAACTTTTCTTATTATGTATTCTGTCTGCTATTTCAACAACTGAGTATTCACTTTCTCCAAAAACTAATGCATCGATAAACCTATTTTTTATAATTTCAGGAGCAGAAAGAACAATTGATCCTCCAACAATTATAGGGTTGTTAGAAAATCTTTTTATTTCTCTAGTTACTTTTTTTATCCATTCTTTCTCCACATGCATTCCAGATATAGCAATAAAATTTGGTTTGAATTTTTTAATTTTGGAAACAATTTTTTTTGATGATCCAATTATCAGTTCACATTCATGTTCATGTTTTTTTAGCATGGCGGACAAAATCATTATAGACTCTGTTTCAAACCAAATTTGTTGAACAAAAAGAACTCTAACCATTTACTGAAGCAAAACTTTTTATTATAAAAAAGTATTCTTTTAATATGAGTTTTTGTAAAGTTCCAAGATTTAGATTATATTTTCCAAGAATATTTTTAAGACTTCTAAAGTTTGTTCTTGGTAAAAAAATTAATTCAAATAAATATATTTCTGTATTTAATAAGCAAGTAGCTAAATTTATAGGGAAAAAATATTGTTTGTCTCTTGGTTCTGGAACTTTAGCTTTATATGAATCTCTTAAAGCTCTTAATATTCCGAAAGGTAAGAAAGTTATTATATCAGCATTCAATGTGCCTGAAGTTGTTGAAGTAATAAGAGAATTAAATTTAGAACCTGTTTTTGTTGATATAAAAAAAGATTCTTTTAACATGGATGAAAATTTAATCGAAAAACAAATAACAAATGATGTTAAGGCAATAATTTTAACTCCCCTATTTGGCGAAGTTATGAATATTACAAAAATTAAGAATCTGGCAAAAAAACATGATCTTATTATTATAGAAGATTGTGCTCAAGTTTTTGGATCAAAATATATGGGTAAAAGAATTGGTTCTTTTGGAGATATTAGTATAGGTAGTATGGGTTTAGTAAAGAACATTAATTGTCTTGGTGGGGGTTTTATATTAACAGATAATAAAAATATATATGACGCTATATCTTTAAACACTTTCAAATATAAAAATCCTTCATCGGTATCTATATTCTCAAGATTAGCAACAGTTTATTTTTTTAGTTTTTTAACATCTCCATTAATATTTTCGTTTCTTACTTATTATGTTTTATGGTTGTTGAAATTTCTTAAGTTTTCTTTTTTTGAAAAATTATTTGATTTTAAGGAATTTGATCTCAAAAAGTACACTTACAATTTTTCAAATTTACAAGCAGTCATTGGCCTTGAGCAATTAAAACTTGTTGATAAATATAATGAAAAAAGAGTTTTTATTGCAAATTTATATTCTAAACAGTTAAATAAAAAACCATTAAACTCTATATACACACACTATGCAATAAAAGTTAATAATAGGAACGGTATACTTATGAATTTATTTAAGAAAGGAATTGATACTTCGCAAGGTTATATAAAAAATGTGTCTAGTAATTGTTCGTTAGCAAAAGAAGCAGAGAAGAAAACATTATATCTTCCAATTCATAATCTAACTAATAAAGAAGTGAAGAAAATAGTTAATTTTTTTGATTAATAATTTTTTTTAAGATTTCTTTTTTAGAAATATAGTATTCTTTGCAGTCCAGGTTTCTTCTTTTTCTCCCTTTTATTGGAGCATAAATATATTTTGAATATGCAACACTTATAATCCCAACAGGACATGACGGTTGATTTTTTGGGAATAAATATGCATCTGTATTTGTTAATGGTCGACATTTATATTTTGGAGAGTCTGCAATATTTAATTCGAAAAGTTTTTTTTGAATTGCATTTTTGTTTGGATAATTATAAACTGGACTTTTATGATATAAACCAAATTCAAAATATAATTTTTTTATCTCAACTAACACTTCTTTCATGGCTTCTGGAGAGATATCTTGTTTTTTCCACGAACCATCAAAAACATATTTTATTTTATGTTTAATAGCATATTTTATTGTCGCTGCTTGCATTGCAATTCTACAAGCTTCACAAATAAATAATGCCATATGAAAATGATATTTTTTGAAATCGTCTTTTAAATTATTAGTTAGAACTTTTTTGTAAAGTTTATTAATATGAATTATTTTATGTTTAAACTTATTTCCAAATTTTTTCTTTAATGCATCTAAATAATATTTACTTTTTTTTGCTTGAAAAGAAGTTTGTTGATGAAATGTTAATAAATGAATTTCATCAAATTCATTTGCTTTTAGAGCTGTTGCTAAAGTTGAATCTGCTCCGCCTGAAAATAATATAACTGCTTTTTTCATTTTGTTATCAAGTTGTTATTAGTCAAATATTTATATATTTTTTCAGCTGCTATTTCATGCCCTCTATCATTTGGATGAACATCTTCTGGAGGACATGGTTCTTTATTTTGGTAGACTTTTTCTTTTTCATATTCTTTTGATAAATCAATTAAAGTAATTGTTTCTTTTTTTGAAAATTCTGTGATAAAATCTTTTGCAAAAATATTTAGTTCATTATTATATGTCAAGTTTTTATCATGATTAGGAACATATAAAATTATTAATTTTTCATTTT
>NZBB01000037.1 GCA_002686295.1 Candidatus Woesearchaeota archaeon | reverse complement strand
TCCATTTAAATGTAATCAATACATATATGAAAAAGTTTAAAAATACGATTATAGGATTATCCTCTCACGAATCTGGTATTGCCATGGATCTAGTTGCATTTGTGAAAGGCGCGAGAGTAATAGAAAAACATGTAACATTAAATAGAGCAATGAAAGGAACTGATCATGCTTTCTCTTTAGAGTTTGTAGGTTTGAAAAAAACTATTGAGTATTTAACCAATGCAAAAAAAGCATTTGGGTTAAGTACAAAACATCAAATGCGAGAAGAAAAAGAAAAACTAAAAAAACAAGTAAAAAGTATTGTTGCTGCTAGAAAAATTTTACCAAATGAAAAAATAAAAGTACAAGATATTTCTTTTAAAGTTAATGGTGGAGAAGGACTTGATCCATCCCATTTAGATTATTTTATTGGAAAAAAATTAAAAAAAAAAGTAATTAAAGACCAACCATTGTTTGTTTCTGATTTAAAAAATTAATTTTTATTTTTAGCCAGATACTGTTTTATTTTTTTTAAATCCTCAGGATAATCAATGTCAAAATTGTGCTGCATTTCATATCCTAAAATTTTTGTACCTGCTATTTTATTTTTTAAAATTGTATTTTTTACTCTTAAAAGATCTACACAATTATTCTGATGATAACTTTGTGGCAATGATTGATCGGAAACACTATGATTTTGCGTATTTTTTGTTATAGGATTAAATATTGAATTATCTTTTTTTTTATACCACATTTTCTCTATTGGATCTTCAGATTTTGAAATAGTTCTAAGAGAATGATAATTTTTTTTTTTTAAAAATAATTTAATACAATTATCTATTATATTTTTTTCTCTTATCGGATAAGTAATTCTTAAATGAACAATAATATCCGGTACATAATTTTCATTTTTTTTTAAAAAACTTAAGCAATGTTTAAAACATTCAAGATCTGTAGATCTATCACCAGATATATTATCTGGTCTTAAGAATGGAACCTCAGCTCCATAATTTTGAGCAATATTAGCATATTTTTTGGAGTCTGTACTTACTATAGTCCTACTTATTAATTTTGAATTCAATGAATGTATAACTGTATGGGCTAACAATGGTAACCCCATTAATTTTTTTATATTTTTATTTTTGACTCTTTTAGAACCTGACCGTGCCGGTATAATTGAAATTATTCTCATGGCAAAACAATATAGTTCACAAAATCAATTTATCCATTTATTATTTATCAATATTTAAGATCGTATACTTGCTATTTTTAAAGGTTTTTTATTAATAGTTTGATATAAATGTACCTAAATTAAATAGGAGTTAATTTTTGAAGGTTTAAAAAATTATAGATTTCAGAAAATTAAATTAATTAAATGAGAAAAACTGTTGGAATAATTGGATTAGGTAAAATGGGACTACCTATTGCAAAAAATTTAATGGCAAATGGATATAGTGTTTATTCTAATGATTATAGAAAGAAGACCAAATCTTTAATAAAAATTTGTAAGTCAAAAAAAGAAATTTTTGAAAAAACTGATGTACTTTTCCTATGTTTGTCCAATTCGAAGCAAGTTAAAAAATTTTTATTAGAGAAAAATATTTTTTTAAATTTGAAAAAAAAAACAAAATTTATAATTGATTTAGGTACAAGCGATCCAAAAGTTACCAAAAAAATATTTTATGTATTGAAAAAAAAAAATATAAAATTCATCGATTCACCAATGGGTAGAAACCCTGAGGCTGCTTTGAAGGGAAGGCTCAATTTAATGATGGGTTGTCGGAGTAAAGATATTAAAAATATTAGGTCTTTAATGTTTACAATCGCAGAAAATATTTTCTTTATGAATAAAGTTGGTGATGGTCACAAAATAAAATTAATAAATAATTATTATGGTCAAAGTATTACTATTTTATTTTTAGAAATTCTTAAAATCTTAAAGAAAAATAAAATTAAATCAGAAAAATTTTTAAAAGTAATTGAGGCTGGGCCTTTATACAGTCCAATTTTAAAATCAATATTTAAACTAAATTTTAAAGGTGACAAAAAACAAATGGAATTTTCTATTTCAAATGCTCACAAAGATTTAATGTATTTCAAAAAATTTTTTAAAAGAAATTTAACAACAAAAATTTTAAATGATGTTATAAAAATACTAGCTTTAAATATAAAAAATAAACAAGGGTCTCTGAGCGTTGGAAAATCAATTAAATTATGATCATTTATCCAAAAGATAAGAAATTTTAAAGTATTAAAACAATGCAAAGTAAAATGAATGATAAAGGAAGTTATTATTTAATTTATTTGTTTTTAATCTTTTAAATGATTTATATATATAACTTCGTTTTATTTAATGAAAAAAAATCTTAAAAAGCAAGGCATTATTTTCTGGATTACAGGTTTGTCTGGATCAGGAAAAACAACTTTAGCCAAAAATATAAAAAATTTTGTATCAAAAAAATATGGGCCAACTATATGTATTCATGGCGATGAGATTAGAAATACATTTAATTTAAAATCCTATAGTAGGAGTGACCGTCTTAAAATTGGGAAAATGTATGTAAAACTGATTAAAATATTAATTGATCAAAAAATCAATGTGATATTTTCTGTTGTGGGTTTATTTCATGAACTTCAAAGATACAATAAACGAATGTTTAAAAATTATTTAGAAATATTTATTAAATCTGATATTCAGGTCCTTATTAAAAAAAAAAGAAAAGTTTTTTACCAAAAAAAAATGAATTATGTTTGGGGTATTGATTTAAAACCTGAATTTCCAAAAAAACCTGATATTACAATAATAAACGACTTTAAAAAGAATATAAAATCTTTAACAAAAGAATTAATTTTTAAAATTAAAAAAAAAATATGAAAAATTCACCAAAAAAAGTTTATGTTGGAATGTCAGCTGATGTGATTCATGAAGGTCATATAAATATTCTAAAAACTGCAAATAAATTGGGTGATGTTACTGTTGGGTTGTTAACGGATACAGCTATAGCATCATATAAAGATATTCCTTATCTTAATTTTAAAAGAAGAAAAATTATAATCCAAAATATTAAATATGTTAAAAAAGTTATACCTCAAGACACATTAGATTATGTAAAAAATATTCAACTTATTAAGCCTGATTATGTTGTCCACGGAGATGACTGGAGGAGTGGAGTTCAAAAAAAAACTAGAGATAGAGTAATTAAAGTACTAAAAAATTGGGGTGGAAAGTTAATAGAACCAAAATATACAAAAAATATTTCCTCAACTATCATTAAAAATAAGATTTTAGAAATAGGAACCTCACCTCAAAACCGTGTTTCGAGATTAAAAAGATTATTTGAGTCAAAAAAAATAGTGAGATTATTGGAGTCACATAATGCTCTGGCTGGCTTAATTATCGAAAACCTTAAATTTCAAAAATCAAATAAAACTAGAGAGTTCGATGGAATGTGGTCGTCTAGTTTAACAGACTCTGCAACCAAGGGAAAACCAGATAATTCTTCAGTCGATTTTTCATCGCGAATAACATCATTAAATAATATTATGGATGTTACAACAAAACCCGTGGTTTTTGATGCTGACAATGGCGGACAGATTGAACACATGAGTTATTTGATAAGATCTTTAGAACGTTCTGGTGTATCAGCAATAATCATTGAAGATAAAGTAGGACTTAAAAAAAATTCTTTATTTAAAAATCAAAAAAATACCAAACAGGACGATCCAAAAACTTTCGCTAAAAAGATAAAAAAAATATGCGAGACTAGAAATTCAAAAGATTTTTTAGCAATAGCAAGAATTGAAAGTTTCATAGTCGGTAAAAATTTAAAAGATGCTTTAAATAGAGCTCAGATATACGCTAAAGCTGGTGCAGATGCTATATTAATACATAGCAAAAATAAAACCCCACAAGAAATTTTTTCATTCGCAAGGAAATTTAAAAAAAGTGAGAGTTTTATCCCTTTAGTCGCCGTTCCCTCAACCTATTCAAAAGTTCATGAAAAAGATCTTATAAAAAATGGTTTCAAAATGGTTATTTATGCGAACCATCTTCTAAGAGCCGCATATCCAGCAATGGAAATAGTTGCAAAGAAAATTTTGCAAAATGAAAGATCTTTCGAAATAGAAAAAAAAATAATTCCAATTAAAACGATTATAAATCTTGTTAAAAATGACTAATGTTGACGATTTTATTAACTCTTTAAAAAAAAAAAATATTAGATTTTTCACTGGGGTACCTGATAGTGTTTTAAAACAACTTTCATTTATTTTAGATAAAAAAAAAAGTAATGAGCATGTTGTGGCAACCAATGAAGGCTCAGCAATCTCTCTTGGTATTGGTTATTATCTTGCTACAAAAAAAATGCCATGTGTATATCTACAGAACTCAGGTCTTGGGAATGCTATAAACCCTTTAATTTCAATTGCACATAAGAAAGTTTACTCAATACCAATGTTATTGATTATTGGTTGGAGAGGTGCTCCAAAGTCAAATGATGAGCCACAACATATGATTAAAGGTAAAATTACAAGAAGTTTGCTTAAATTACTTAATATTAAGTTTATAATTCTAAGTAACAAAAAAGATCTTAAAAAATTGGAAAAATTAATAACTTTTGGTTTACAAAATAAAGCTCCTGTTGCATGTTTAATTAGAAAAAACACTTTTATAAATTCTAAAATCGAAACTTCAGAAAAAATAAAAAAAAATACCAGGGAAATATTTATTGAAGATTTTTTAAAGACTATCCCAAAAAATTCTAAAATAGTTTCAACAACTGGATATACATCTAGAGAACTTTTTCAAATTCGAAAACAAAATAAAATAAAAAATGGAAAAGACTTTTATATGGTAGGAGGCATGGGTCATGCTTCAATGGTAAGTTTAGGAATTTCGTCAAAATTTAAAGGCCAAGTATTTTGTTTAGATGGAGATGGCTCGTTATTAATGCATATGGGTTCATTGAGAACTATAGGAAACTTCAAATCTAAAAATTTTAAACATATTTTATTAAATAACAACATGCATGAATCAGTTGGTGGTCAAGTTACTCATGCTAAGAATATTAATTTTAATAAACTAGTTAAAAGTTTAGGGTATAAAAATTACTTTAAAGTAAATGATGAATTTAATTATGTAAAAGCTATCAATAAATTAATCAAGTCGTCGGGACCTAGTCTATTAGAAATAAAAATAAATCCTGGTACAATCAAAAATTTAATAAGGCCAAAAAATTTTTTAAAAATAAAAGAAGAATTCATAAAATGATCTCGAAATGGTTAAAAACTAATTCAATTAAAGATCTTAAATATTTTTTAAAAGATAAAAAATTTAAAAAAATTTTCTTATTAACTGGAAAAAAATCTTACCATTTATCTGGGGCAAACAAAATTTTTGATAGAATGGAAAAATATAAAACTATGAAATTTTTTTTTAAATCCTCCCCGTATCCAGAATTTAAAGAATTAAAAAAATTGATAAATGAAATAAAAAATTTTAATCCAGACTTGATAATTGCAGTGGGCGGCGGTTCAGTAATAGATTATGCAAAAATCGCAAATCTTCAAGGAATTGAGGAAAATTTTGAAAAGAAAATTAAAAATAATTCATATAAAATTAAAAAAAAAATTTCGAAACTTTTAGCAATACCCACCACTGCTGGATCTGGAGCAGAGGTAACTGCTAATGCTGTGATTTATATTGATCAAATAAAATATTCAGTTGAAGGAAAGGAATTAAAGCCAGATGTCCACTTTCTAATTCCCGAATTAATTATTAAGAATCCAAAGAAACTAAAGTCATCTGCGGGTTTTGATGCAATATCTCAAGCTGTCGAGTCAATAATATCTTTGAAATCTTCAAATCAAAGTTTAATTTATGCAACAGAGTCTTTAGATTTGTCACTATCAAATTATTTAGAATTCATAAAAAAACCTACTTTAAACAATTGTAAAAAAATGTCTATTGCTGCAATGTTATCTGGGAGGGCAATTAGTATTTCTAAAACAACTGCTCCTCATGCATTATCATATCCTTTTACTTCCTTATATAATATCAGTCATGGACATGCTGTGTCTTTGACTTTAGAAAAATTTTTAAAATTTAATTTTTTAAATTCCAAAAAATCATTAAGCAACTTTAATTTAAATGATAGATACCAAAAAATTTTTAAGATATTCAAAGTTAGAAACATTTATGAGTTAGAAAATTGTTTAAAAAAATTAAAAAAAGATGCTGGATTAGTAGACGATTTTAAAAAACTTAAAATTAATATCAAAAGCGAATATCATAATATTATTGATGGGGTTAATTTACTTAGACTTAAAAACAATCCGATTAAATTAGCTAAAACAGATATAAAGAGGATTTTATTTGAATAGTCTAATGAGAAAAATAAATTGAAGAAAATTTTTTTGAAATGAATAGAATTAAAAATATTTACTTAAGCCTGAAATTTAATCATCTAGTCCTTTTGTTATTATTAGTTTTTTTTCTTTTAATTTTGTCAATTTTAGAAATTATAGGTTTAGCCTCTATACCTGTGTTGCTAAGCTCGATGATAGATCAAAAGGATTTTAACTTACAATATATGAATTTAGATTTTGCTCAAAATTATTTATTGAGTCTATCACAAAAAGATCGAATAGAGTTAATATGTATTTTAATTGTATGTTTATTTATATTTAAAAATTTTTTTCATGCAGCTATAACTTTTTATCAAGGTCAAGTAGTAAAAAATGTAAAAATTTTTATTTCACAAAAATTGTTTAGCTATTACTTGAAACAAAATTATTTGGATTTAGTAAGAAAAAACTCTGCTGTAATTTTAAGAATTCTTTCAATGGATATAGGAAATACTTCTATATATATAATAAATCTTCTAAATTTGTTAAAAGAAAGTTTAATCTTAGTCTCCATAATTTGTTTATTATTTTTTTCTAATAAAGAAATAATAGTTTTTTTATTTTTAATATTTTTTTTTGTTGCAGCAGCATTTTATCTTCTTAACAGAAAAAAACTTTTTCAAAGAGGAAAAAAGGCTCAAGGATTAAATTCTAATATATTTAATATTATTCAAAAAATGATTGGACTTTTTAAAGAGCTCAAAATTTATAATTTAAGTAATTATATTTATAATGATTATAATAACAAAATTAAAGAGACAGAAAAATATTTATTTATTAATTATTTTATAATTTCACTTCCAAGACTTATTTTAGAATTGTCTGCTGTTATTTTAATTGTTTCAATTATTTTTATACAATTGCAGCAAGAAAGTAATGTAATGAATATTTTACCTTTTTTATCATTGGTTGTTGTTGTTTCAATCAGACTGATACCAGTATTTAATACTTTTACTACATCTTTAAGTGTTTTAAAATCAATACAACCATCTTTTGACTTGGTGTTTTCAGAATTAAGTAATCTAAGAAAAATAAAAAGTGAAAAAAAAAATTAGAGTATATGAAATTAAAAAATAAAATTGAACTTAGAAATATTTCTTTCAAATACCAAGAAGGCAACACACATATAATAAAGAGCTTAAACTTAAATATACAAAAAGGTGATAAAATTGGTTTAGTAGGTGAATCTGGAACTGGTAAATCTACTTTAATAAATATTATCATGGGCCTTTTAAAACAAACAGGGGGAAAAATATACCTAGATAACAAAGAATTACTTACAGATAAAAACCAAGTAATTGCAAACATTGGATATGTTCCTCAAGAAGTTTTTTTGTTTGAGGGCGAGTTAAAAAAAAATATTGCCTTAGGTTTGGATACCGAAAAAATATCTGAGGAAAAGCTAAATAGAGCTTCCAGTGCAGCTCAAATTATCAAATTTGTTAAAGATTTAGATAAAGGTTTTGATAGCTTGGTTGAGGAAAATGGAAGAAATTTTTCTGTTGGGCAAAAGCAAAGAATTGGAGTTGCAAGAGCCTTATATAAAGATCCAGATATACTCATACTAGATGAATCAACGAGTTCTCTTGATTTAGAAACAGAGGAAAAATTTATTGAAGATGTTTTCAATATTAGTGAAAATAAAACCTTAATCTTCATTTCACACAAAATGTCAGCGCTGAATAAATGTGACAAAATATTTGATTTAAAACAAAAGGTGTTTATTAAATAAATAAATTTGAGGTAAAATTTCAATATTTATAAAATATGAAAATTATTTACGATTATTTTCTTCGCAGGTATCTCTTTAAGAAAACATACATGCTAGGACTTTCTCATATTTTAAATATCAGAAAGAATTATAATAACATTACATCTGTATCTGATGTTGATTATAAAATTTATTCTCAATTTGGAGAAGATGGTATTATTGATTTTATTTTGAGAAAATTAAATATAGAAAAACCTAAATTTGTTGAGATTGGAGTTGGAGATT
>NZBB01000036.1 GCA_002686295.1 Candidatus Woesearchaeota archaeon | reverse complement strand
CTTGTTTCTCCAGCATTAGCCTGACCCCAATTAAGAGTGTTTGATTTATTTTCATAAGAACTTACAAGCTCTGATTTTGTTAAAGTACTGAATTTCATTCTATTAGCATCTTTTTGACCACAAATAAATCTAATGCAGTTAAAACCTATAACCTCTCCTTCTATATCATAATCGCAAGCTATAGTGAAAGATTTTGCATCTTTTGAAAGAAATTTTATAGTATCCAAATACTTTTTTGTGAAAGATGAACCCTTGTTAAGATTATATGTTGGAACCCATCCTATGTCAAAACTTGGATATACAAAACGTTCTTTTTTCTCTGCAACACCATATAAATGACCAACTGCTGGCACAACAATCAAATCTTTCTTTTTATGAGCTAACAAGTAATAAGGAACACCTTTGTTGCTTTTCTTTATAGGTTTAGAATCAGTTAAGGCATAGGCTATTTTCATAGCCGCAGAAGGCTTTTCAGTGATGATTAACTCGTAAGTCATTGATTAAAGAAATTTTTGTCTTTTTAAAAATTTGTTGATAAAGTTTTTTGAGCTTGATTTGAGCTATATAAAGCTTAGAAAAAAATTAATTTGCAACAATCTTAGGAAATTGTTTTCTTAAGCGTATAAGTTTTTTTATAACAAATATATTTGTTAATGTTGTAAATTGGTTTACAATAAGAACAATTTTTATATGGTTTTTCACATAAACCATCTTTTTCATATATAGTGACATTTAATGGCAGATTCTCACATAATTTAATTGCTAATTTATCGATAGTTTCAAACATAAACTATGAAATAATTATAATTATATAAATATTCTCAATTTTAACATAATTGAAACAGATTTTCAATTATGGTTATCCAAGCGAAAATACTATTGCCACTTATACACCAAAATAATTTAAGACTTTCGAAGCAATATCACTAAATAGTTTTTTAGATACTGCACTACGTCTATCAAAATCTTTATAAAGCGTTTTCTTTTCCGTTTGTTTATGGTAGATAATAAAAAACCAGAGAAAAAGAAGAAAACAAGACAGCTTTGGAAGCTTTACGAAGTGCAGGGCGATAAACTTGTCAGAAAGAATCGTTTTTCTCCAAAGTCAGATGGAGATTTCTTAGCAGACCATTCTGATAGAAAAACTTGTGGTAAGACAGGCTATATGGAAAAGAAGTGATTTTTCTTTTATTCATTTAGAAAACTTTAAAAACAAATAATAATTAACTATCGTTAATAATCTTTTAGAATGAATAAACAAATCAAAGAAAAAACTCGAAATATATACTTGGATAATTCTGCAACTACAAGAGTTGAACCAGAAGTCAAGAAAGAGATGGATTTTTATTACGAAGAAGTATATGGCAATCCAGGTAGCTTTCATAGTCTTGGATTAAAAGCAAAAAAATCATTGAAAGATGCCAGAAACAGAATTGCAAACATATTAAGTGCAAAACCAAAAGAGATAATCTTCACTGGAGGAGGAACTGAAAGCATAAACCTGGCAATAAAAGGATTAGCAGAAGTACAACCTAAAGAAAAAAACCACATAATAACAACAACTATTGAACACCACGCAGTTCTTGACACTTGCGAATACCTTGAAAAAAAAGGGTTTAAAGTAACATACTTAAATGTTGATAAACAAGGCATTCTTGATCCAGAAGACTTGAAAAAAGCCATCAAAAAAGAAACTTTTCTAGTTAGCATAATGTATGCTAATAACGAAGTAGGAACAATACAGGACATTAAAAAAATCTCAAGTATATGTAAAGAGAAAAATGTCAAGTTTCACACAGACGCTTGTCAAGCAAGTCTTTACTTAGATATTAATGTTAACAATTTAGGTATAGATATGATGAGCTTAAACGCCAGTAAAACAAGAGGTCCAAAAGGAGTTGGATTATTATATGTACGCAGTAGCTCAATCTTAAAACTTGAGCCTTTGATACATGGTGGAGGCCAGGAAAGAGGATTAAGATCAGGAACAGAAAATCTGCAGGGAATAATGGGTTTTGCAAAAGCTCTTGAATTAGCAGAAAAAAACAAAGAAAAAGAATCTAAAAGATTAACAATATTAAGAAACAGACTGATAAAAGGAATAAAAGAAAATACTCCCAAAACATTTCTTAATGGACACCCTGCAAAAAGACTGCCAAATAATGTCAATATAAGTTTCCTCGACATAGAAGGCGAATCAATACTATTATACTTGGATGCAAAAGGAATATATGCTTCAAGCGGAAGTGCCTGCACTTCAAAAACACTTGATCCAAGCCATGTAATATTAGCTTTAGGAGTACCATATGAGATAGCTCATGGAAGTATAAGATTCACACTTGGAAAAGAAACAACTGAACAAGACATTGATTATGTTGTAAAAGTTCTCCCTCCAATAGTTAAACATTTGAGAGAAATATCTCCTTTCAAGCTTGATGAAAAAGAAATAAGAAAAAAGATGGAGTTAGTGATATAAAATGTCTGAAAAAGAACTTAGAATTATAAAATCAAGTGGAGACGGAGAGTCAAAAAACAGAGAAGCACAATGGTTTTACACAGATATAGTTAAAAGTCATTTTTTCAGTCCAAAAAACATCATAAAAAGCGATGACGAAATGAAAAGTTTCAAAGCAGACGGTATTGGATTAGTCGGTAGTCCAGCATGTGGTGATGGAATGAAAATGTTCATAAAAATTGATGGGAAAACAGATACTGTAAAAGATGTTAAATGGCAGACATACGGTTGTGGAACAGCTATAGCAAGCACATCAATATTCAGTGAAATGATAAAAAAAGATGGTGGAATGAAAATAGATGACGCATTGAATATAAAGCCAAGAGATATAGCTAATGAACTTGGAGGAATCCCTGCAAGAAAATTTCACTGTAGTGTGTTGGCTGATAAAGCTTTTAGAGAAGCAGTCAATGATTATTTTAGAAAAACCGGACAAAAAAACAGAATAGTTGAAGGTTCTGCAAAAGTAATAGATCAAGTTTTGAAAATAACAGACCACGATATTGAACATGCAGTTCTTGAGGGCGCGACAACTTTTGAAGCTGTACAGAAAAAAACAAAAGTAGGCATTCATGACAAAGATTGTATATCTCAAGTCGAAGAGCTTATAAGATTTTACAAGAAAAAATATTTTGGTGAAGATTGATATCTGAGAAACATTTATTAAACTCTTT
Source organism: Candidatus Woesearchaeota archaeon (assembly GCA_002686295.1). Classification (GTDB taxonomy): domain Archaea; phylum Nanobdellota; class Nanobdellia; order Woesearchaeales. The sequence continues at coordinate 11,275 of NZBB01000036.1, read as the reverse complement.
TGATTTCTAAACTTCGGTGATACAGATGAGAGACTGGCCAAAGATATATTATGAAGAATTAGAACAGAGGATTAATCTGAGTGGAGAATACCTTCTTATGAAAGCAAATATAACAAACGGGGAGTATAAAACAAATAGTTTTCTTGAGAAAATAAACGCTGTTTCTGTTGAAGATATACTGACTGAAGAAGGAAGAAAAGATATAAACAATCAGAAAACATTTTTCAGAATTATGAGCCAGAAAGCAGACAAAATAACAATAGATAATTTTAAACCAAATAAAGAACAACTATCTTACTTTGTTAATCACTCAATAGAAGAATTCTACAATGGCATACAATATAATCAAGGATGAAGAAAGATTTTTTTACAAAATTGAAGGAACGAATGAAGAGATAAAAACTTTTGCCAAAGCACTTGAATCAGTTGTTTCTTATGGGAATCTTAATTCTGAACTTGAAGATTTGCTTGAAAACTTAGAAGGTTCATTTAACAAAGAACAATTTAATCTCAGTGCCAGAGAAAGAATATATATTGGCAGAAATTCTTTGCTTTATGTTTCTAATGTAAGCTATAGTGCAAGAGATTTCTGGTTTCCAATCCTGGAAGAACATTTTGAAGAAGCCATGAAAATTGTTTCTGAATAAAGATTTATAATATAATCTGTATTCACCTCATTATGAACAATAATTATGAACCTGAATATGTCAAAAAACAGATACTTGTGCAGTTCAGAGTTTCTTTAGGTTACAGATTTGCAGAAGATTTCGGTAAAAGACTTGGAATGAAATTAGTTGATACTTACAATCATGGCGACAACATATTTATCTATAACACAAAGAAAGGAAAAGAACTTGATGGCTGTGAAGAATTCAAAAAATATGAGAAATTTATTGAATGGGCGGGACTCAGAGATTTAAAACTTGAAAAGAGATGGAAACACCTTGAGAATTCTGTTAATTTGCTTGAGAGATTGGTTGATGAGTGTGAATTGCCGGATGAAGAATATGATTCCAGGGTTAAAGAAATAGTTGATATCCTTGAAAAATCTTAGTCTTCTGAAATATTTTTTAGATTATACAATTCTTTTAGTTTTTCTATAAGTCCTTCCTCTCTCAACTCTTTATTTATATCATCCAGTAAAGGATTTCCTGCTTTCACACCTGTTCTTGCTTCGTTCATAATTGCATCTACAGGAAGATAAACAGGCACTAATTCTCCGCTGTCTTCATCAATTACATAAACAGGTTTTGAATCAAAGTATCCAAGTTCATATTCTTCTTCACCCATAAAAAAAGATAATATTATAAGAATTATAAAGCTTTACTTTAACAAAGAACTCAATATTTCATCATGTATCAGACCATTTGTTGCAATTACATCTTTGCTCTTCAATGTTAATTCATCTCCTTTAATATCAGTTATTTTTCCGCCTGCTTCTTTTATGATTATTGATGATGCACCAAAGTCTCCTGACTTGATATTCAATTCTATTGATGCACCTACATCTCCGCTTGCAACTCTTAAGAAATTGAAGCTTGCAGCTCCACTGATTCTAACTTTGAAAAAACGCGTTGCCAATTTTAAGAATCTTTGTTGCCAATTCTTAGTTCTAACAATATCTGTATCTGCCAACAATAATGAATTTTCGATTGACTGTTTCTTAACACTTATTTTTTTATTATTCAGAAAAGCTCCTCTTCCTTTCTCTCCCCAGAATAATTCATCGCTAGTAGGAAAATATACTGCTCCTGCAAAAGGTTTTCCTTTATACCATAAGCCTATTGATGAAGAAAAAACAGGTATTTTAAAAATATAATTATGTGTTCCGTCTAAAGGATCTATTACCCAAGTATAATCTGAACCTTTCATTAATTCGCCCATTTCTTCACTTATGATGTTATGCTCAGGATATTCCTCTTTGATTTTATCAACTATTATCTTCTCAGCCTCTAAATCTATGTTTGTAACCATTTCTCTTGAATCTTTGAAATCTATTCTGTTCAAGTTTTCATGGTGTTGTTTTAAGTATTTGCCAGCCTCTAATGCTATTTCTTTCACTAAATTTATCATTTAATCCTCCATTTTGTATGTCCAAAGTGTATTATCATGTCTATCCCTATATTTTTTGATTCTATTGGCAGATCACATGAACCATAACATGATCCTGCCCAAATAAATATTTCTGCATTTGTTTCTTTTTTCAGATAATCTTGTATTTTATTTGCTTTTGGTTTCAAACCATCTGGTAAATGAAGCAATACTTTCTTTGCATTATTAGAACTTATTTCCTTAGCTGCTTCTTGAAGATTAAACTCATACATAACTTTTTAGAATAGAATTAGTATTTTTAAAGATGTCGCTACTTAGCTTTGTTTACTTGTTTTTCTGTAGGTTTTTCAGTTTCAGATGTTTCTTTCTTGACTTCTTTCTTCTCAACTGATTTTTTATCTGTTTTTTTCACTTCTTTTTTAGTTTCTTCTTCCTCTTCTTTTGCAACCTTTACTTTCCCATCTTCTTTTGCTTCGTTTTTAGTTTTTTTTTCTTCTTCTATTTTTTCAATAGTTGTTTTTTCAACTTTCAATTTTTTTGTCTCTTCAACTTCTTTCTCTTCTTTTTCTAGAAGTTTAAATGATCTTATCTCGAAATTTCTTAAAGGAACAATTTTTGCAAGTTTCGCTCTTAGGTCTTTTTGTATTGTAAACTTCAATAGTTCTTCGACTATTTTCTCAAATCCGTTTTTTGCAAGATTTTCTTTAAGGATTTTTCTTGCAGAAAGTCTCAAGTTTGAAGCTACTGATTTAGGAACTTTTGAATTGCTTATTATAAGAGTTTTTATCCTTACTTTACAATCTTGTATTTTTAGAATAAAAGAATCATCTATCTTTGTTCTGCCTCTTCTGACAATTCTTTTCACTGCAGAAGTCGTCATCTCATACTTAGTTGTGGTTGTTATCCCTTGACCTTCATTAACGGCTTTTATTTTGAATTGCAAATTTATACCTTGTTTTCTTGGTTCTCCAAGTAAATTCATCAAATTTTGTGTTATGTATCTTCCTTTCATAGAATTTGAATCTGCAAGTAATGATTCTCCTATTATTCTTTCTCCAATTATTTTAGGAGCAATAATTGGAAACCATTTCTTTTTTATTTTTTTTACAATTGATTTCTTCTTTACCATTGAACGACAGAAATAATTATTGCTTTAAATAAATTGTTATTTTTTTAGACGTCTATATCAATTGCTTTCTTAGCATTTTTTTCTATAAAAACTCTTCTTGGTTCGACTTCTTCACCCATTAAAATAGTAAAAATACTATCTGCTTCTACAGCGTCTTCTATTGTAATTTTCTTTAATGTTCTTTTTTCAGGATCCATTGTTGTCTCCCATAATTGGTCAGGATTCATCTCTCCAAGACCTTTATATCTTTGAATTCTTACTCCAACACCCATTTTCTTCAATAAACTTTCTTTTTCTTTTTCCGTTCCTGCATAAAACTTTTGAGTGCCTTTTTTTAACAAATACAATGGTGGTTGTGCAAGATATATATAACCTGCTTCTATTAATGGAGTCATATATCTATAGAAAAAAGTAAGCAAGAGAGTTGCTATGTGATTTCCATCAACGTCAGCATCGGTCATAATTATTATTTTGTGATAACGAGTTTTTTTTATGTCAAATTCTTCTGCTATACTTGTTCCTAAAGCAGTTATTATTTTTATTAGTTCCTGGCTTGTCATAACCTTGTTTATTCTCGCTTTCTCAACGTTCAAAATCTTTCCCCTTAAAGGCAGTATTGCTTGATTTTCCTTGCTTCTGCCCTGCTTTGCACTTCCACCTGCAGAATCTCCTTCTACGATGAATATCTCGCATTTTGAAGGATCTTTCTCAGAGCAATCAGCTAGTTTTCCTGGAAGGGTAGTTGATCCTAAAGCACTTTTTCTTCTAACTAATTCACGTGCTTTTCTTGCAGCTTCCCTGGCTTTTGCTGCACTCACAGCTTTTAATATTATGTCTTTTCCTACTTTAGGAGTTTCTTCAAGAAAAGTGTTTAATCCTCTTGTCACTAAACTATCAACTATTCCTTTTACCTCACTATTGCCAAGTTTTGTTTTTGTCTGACCTTCAAATTGAGGATTAGGTATTTTCAATGATATTATAGCTGTCAATCCCTCTCTTGAATCCTCACTAGTTATCTTTACATCCTTCATTTTCTCTTTTTGAGCATAATTATTTAGTGTTCTTGTCAAAGCAGTTTTAAAACCTACTAGGTGTGTTCCTCCTTCGTGAGTGTTTATATTGTTAGCAAATGAGAAAATACTTTCTGAGAAAGCACTTGTATATTGTAATGCAATTTCTAATTCCAAATCATCTTTTTTCTTTTTAAGATAAATCGGTTCGTGCAAAGAGTTTTTCTTTCTATTAAGGTATTCAACAAAACTTCTTATTCCTCCTTCGAAATGAAATTTTTTGTTTGAACCTGTTCGTTCATCAGTTATCTCTATCTTCACATTTTTGTTTAGAAATGCCAATTCCCTCATTCTCACCTTCAAAGTGTCAAAGTCAAACTCTGTGCTATCGAATATCTGACTGTCCGGTTTAAACTTCACAGTTGTTCCCTGACCTTTTGATTTGCCAATTAATTTTAATTTAGCTAATGGTTTTCCTCGTTCATATTTTTGGTAATGTTTCTCACCATTTTTTTCAACAGTTACTTCTAAGAATTCTGAAAGAGCATTCACAACAGATACTCCAACTCCATGCAAACCTCCTGATACCTGATATGTTTTTTTGTCGAATTTCCCACCTGCATGCAGTTTTGTCATTACTAATTCAACACCTGTCATCTTATGTTTTGAATTAACATCTGTAGGTATTCCTCTACCATTATCAGTTATAGTCACTTTGTTTCCTTTATGGATTGTCACAGTTATCTCATCGCATGCACCTATCATTGCTTCATCTACAGCATTATCAACAACTTCATAGATTAAATGGTGCAGACCTCTATCACCAGTACTACCAATATACATACTTGGTCTCTTCCTAACTGCCTGCAAACCTTCTAGAACAGTTATATTTTTTGCGTCATAAGTTTCTGTCATTTTTTAATCTCTTAGAACACTATAATTATGGGTTTGAAACACTTTAAAAAAGTTTCGGTTGAATTCTTTGATTTCAGAGCTTCTAAGTTTAGAATTCAGGCATTTTAACTCTTTGAATTCATGTGTTTAAAGGGCTGTATTGGAGTAATAAAATTTTTAATTAGAAAAGTTTAACAAAGAAATATGAGTGGTTTGGAACAGATTGTTGAAAACGCAGATAAATGGCTTACAAAAAATCCAAAAAGAGCTTCTTTTATCTCAGGCGTAAACACTTTAATTATATCAGGTGTAACATTGAAATGCTTCGATATTCTTGCATTTGGAAGCGTTGAAAACTCATATTTTCTAACAACCCCTTTTTTTGGATTATACTCTGCAGTTTCTAGTTTCTCAAAAAGAACTGAAAAAAAAACTTTAGGCGAATTAGACATAAAAATTGAAGATTTAAAGAATATTCATTCAAAACCAAAAAAGAAAATACAACAAAAATTAACTGATAGAATAAAAGATTTCATGTTTGAACATCCGTCAATTGCGACGATTGGATCAGGCACATTTTTAATCTCTTATATCTTGAGTAAAGATACTAATTCCGATTTAAATGGCTTAATACAAAAATTATCAAACAACCCAAATAAAGCAGTTGCACTTGGTCTACTAACAGCAGGATTCTGCACAGCCAGTTATTATTTATGCAAAGAATCAGCTATTTACTTTCATTCATCAAGCAAACATCTGCGAAAAGATATGTACAAGCTTTCATTAACAAAGATTTTTTACTCAAAAGAAAAAGTTTTAGAAAAATATAGTCTATTAGTGAAAAAACATCCATACACAACCATCTTATCAGAATATGCAACTTTACTAGCAGAACAAGGAAATAATTTTTTAGCTTTTGAATTATTAAACAAAATATATGAACAAAAAAAGCCAGAATCAACGCCTTACACACACCAATCAGACAGTTTAAATGTTCTTTCTGCATTAATTCATTATAACTATTCTGCGATAAAAAAATCTCCGAAATCCTTTCCTCGTTATTTAGCTCTTGCTTTAATAATGAAAAGTCTTGGTAAAAAAGACAAAATGATAGAAATTATGGATTGGTTCAGTATTGAAACTGATAAACATGAAGATTTGAGATTAAATGCTAACTTAAGCAAAGCAATTTTTTTGAAGAGAAACAAAGAGATTCCTGAGTTTAGAAAACAATTCATTAAAATTCTTGAATTGTGTTCTGACAACTTGAAAAGGATTAAAAACTTTCAAACATACACAATAGAAGAAAATGATTTTTCAAGAAAAACTTTTGTTATTAGAAAAAGCAAAGACGAGAAACCATTAAGAGATGAGCGCTCTTACAATGAACTTATTAAAAACAATTTTAAAAACATTAATGAAAACAAAAAACTGAAGGTTTTGGAAACGCCAGAAGTTTTTAATTTCAAAAAAGAATTTTATTCAACAACTTTCTATGAAACTGGAGAAACTTTAAGCAACTATCTGAAAAAAAGTTTTAATCTAAATGTTTTTGAAGATGTCGCCAGATTCATGGGTCTTATTCATGGTTCAAATAATGTTTCTGAATCAAAAGAACTCTCGTCCCATATAAACAAGCTTTTTTCCAGAATTGAAAAAACTAATTATCATGAACTTAATAATCTGAAAAAGATAATATTTGATAATATTCCTTTATTATTTGAAGGATTCGATGACTTTCTAAGAGTTGTGGATATAGATGCTCATGGAGAGAATTGGATTATCGGCGATAAATATACTAAGATTGACAACCAATACCGCAAACCAACACTACCATTTTTTGAATGTTCAAAACTTATAGAGCAAAGTGTTGATTTCTTAAACGATGAATATTCCGACAACATAAGGGACAGAGTATTATCTGCTTATCATGATGAATTGTCAAATTTTCATAAAACAAAAGACTTCGATGAGATTCTTTTTCATAAATTAAAATCAGATTTTATAAAAGCAACATCTTATTTCTTTTTTGCTTACAAAGATAACTCAAAAAATAATACTAATAGAAGATTCTTAAGAAACTCAACTCATTCATTAGACAGGCTTGAGAGTTATTTGGAATACAAACAAGAACTAGAATGTATGAATAATCTTAAAACTGCGAGTATTGAAATGCAGTCACTCATTTGAATGAAACTTATTCATTGCTTCTTCTACCAAGTCTTCTTCTGTTCCTTGTTCAAGTATCCAATTTTTAAGCTGATCAGTGCTGTATCCTTGTTTTGAATAAGTATCAATGTATGTTCGTATCTCTTGTACTTTCTGAATTCTTAATACAGTCATCAAAACAGGATTTACATGCCTCTCTTTGAATCCATCCATTAATAACTGGCTTTTTATACTTTGTTCACCTAAACCTCTGTTTAAGTAGTTCATTATATATCTGGTCATAACATTTTTCTCTTCTTCTTTTAACTCTCCAATCTCTCTCTCTTCTGCAACTGCTTTTGCTTTGACTTGTTTCACAATTCCTTCTTCTTTTCTGTAAATCCATAAAGTAGAAACTCCTCCAGAAATAATTATTGCTATAACTATTAACCAAACATAAGCAGGTGTTTTCCTTATTTCAATAGGATTTTCATAATCAGGACAATTGTTTTCACAAATGCCTCCACAATCAACATCTTCTTCGCCTTCGTCTCTTATGCCGTTATCACATCCTGAGCATGGTATACATGCACCACCACAATCTATTCCTTCTTCTAAGTTATTCTTTATTCCATCTGTACAAGTGGGTGTTGGTTCACAAGCAGCGCAAGGACCTCCACAATCAACTCCTTCTTCATCATCATTTTCTTTTCCATCTGTACAAGTTGCAGGCATGCATTGAGAACATGGACCTCCACAATCTACTCCTGTCTCTCCTTGATTCTGTATCAAATCATGACATGTTTCGCATGTATTGCATGAACCACCACAATCTATTCCTATTTCGTCTTGATTCAATACACCATCTTCACAAGTTTCTGCTCCAGAGTAATAAGCAGAATCACCACTTCCTGAAGAACCACTTCCACTACTACCACTACCAGAACCTCCACCTCCTTCTTCATCATTTCCCTGTTCTGTTTCTCCAGTATTATATGTCAATACAAATGTTGAAAAATTCGATACAGTTGTATATACAATCATTGAACTGATATTCACTGTTGTGCTTACATTTGTTGAATCAGAGTAATTTATTTCTTCGTTGTTTTCATCATATGCAAACTTGTATATTTTCAATCTGTTTGTCTCGAGAACTCCATATTCAGAGTAGTTAAATTCTACTCTATAGGTTTCATTGTGTGTTGAATTAATACTAAAAGCATATGCCTCTAATGGTTTATATGTTCTGCTTGCTCCTATATCGGAATTATTGTCATCTATGGTGTTATTATTTAATAGTTGAAAATATAATTCCATGTTATTTGTGATATTATAATTATTTGTTATAACAATTAAGTTGTCTACTTCAAAGCTTATAGTATATAACTCTGATGTTGGTAAAGTTACATTCATCTCTGTGCTTGCGGTTGTTGTATATTGGAGTTCGTCATCTGACCAGTAATTGAAGTTCATTGTATGACTGCTGTCCATCGTGGTGTTTTGTATGGCTGTTGGCAAAACAGACAGATTAAATGTTTCTTTTGTTGTGTTAAATCCGTCTGTCACTGTTATATTCACACTATGATTTCCTACAGGACCAGGAATATCCCATTGCAGTAAACAAACTGTCGAACTTTGAATGGTTGTGTTTATTGTTCCTGTTAGACCGGATTGTTCTATTGAACAGTTGAAATCTGATATGCTATGTTCATCCATATCTTCAAAATGTATTAATTCTTGATACACAACATCCTGCCATGCATCTGTTAAATTTGTCGTTGTTATTTCTGGCTCTCTATTAGTTATTATTATTGTATCTGAAGCAGTACTATTTTCGTTTCCTGCTAAATCTCTTGCGTGCCAGCTGTAAGTTATAGTTTCGTTTGATTCAGTCATATAAGTTGCAATATCTACTTTATACCTTGTTGCGTTTTCATATATGTTTTCTCCAGGAGTTGTTGCTATAGCAGTATAGTTTACATTTGAGCCATTAGCATTATGCTCAATCCAAATAGCATCTAAGTTTAACTCTTTCCAATTTAGATAAAGTGTTATTGTTTCATTTTCAAATATTGTACCCGATGGTTCTATTGCTGAATTATCTGGATGTTCTGGATCAGTTTTATCAATTGTAAAATTTTCAGAGTCTGTTCTTGAGTTTGATTCATTGTCTGTTGCTATCGCAGTTATGGTGTATGTTCCTTCTGTTAAAGCAGACACATTAACGCTTGTCTTCCATTCTAATGTGTTTCTCATAGAACTACTTGTATTGCTATAATTTGCAACTAAAATTCCTACGCTATTTGTTATATTGTAAGATACATTTTCAAGCAGTGTTGCACTTATTGTGAAATTGAAGTCTGCATTATAATAACTATCTGTCAATATTATGTTTGTTGTTGGCGCATTATTATCAACTATGATGTTTATTGATGAATTATTACTATGATTGTAGTCGTCTATTGCAAATATTATAAATTTGTATTCTCCTTCTAGACTAGTTGTATTTATTGGTATATGGCTCGCATTTGTAATGGAGTTGGTTTCTATTAGCGAGTTATCCAATACTTTCCTTAATTCATAATTTGCAGTGTAGTTTGACACATCCCATATTGTCGCGCTAATATCCACTATCCCATTAACTATAGAGTTATTTTCAGGATATGTTATGTTTATATTAGGAGCAGTTCTTTCTTTTGTGAATGTTACATCAGTGTTTTCTGATGAGGACTGTTTGTTTCCAGCATCATCTTTGCAATTGACATGTACTGTTTGTAATCCTTCAGCAACATTAGTTATTAGACAAGTATAGTTTCCAGTTCTTGAAGTTGCATCATTTGCAGTGTTTGTGCAACTCCAAGAATAATTTGTTAATCCATCTGGTTGAGTATAATCTATGTCATACCATGACCATGCACATGTTAATCCTTCTTCTCCTGTTAGGTTTATTGTTGTGTTTTCATGTTCTTCAAAATCATAGTACTGCTCTGCTGTATCGTTTGAAACACTCAAAACATTTAATTTGGCGGGTGTATCCATGTCCAAGTATAGTATTCCGTCGCTGTAGCTTGTTGAGTATAATCCAAGTCTGTTGTATGCTTTTATTGTAAGATAATATGTTTGTTCATCTTCTAATGGTTGGTTTGTTAAAGAAACACTTTGCGTTAAACCATTGTTTGTATAGCTAATTATACTTTCACTTCCCTGACTTGTTCCTAAAGCATATTCATAATGATCTATTCCTGTATCAGAATCTGATGCAGTTGTCCAGCTGAAACTCACATTTCTTGATCCAGTTATAGTTCCTTCGTCGGTTATTGTAATTGTTGAAGGTGCTGTTGAGTCTGATGTTACATTGTAATCTTCGTTTCCTGAAACATATATTTCATAATTTCCTGATTTATCATATACTCTCAGAGCAAACTTGTAGCATTTTCCATCTTCAAGTCCATTATAATAATAATTTGTTAGAGTATCAACTTTCAAAATCGTAGCATTTATTATGCTATAGTCAGAATATGCTCCACAACCACCATTGTTTGCATCATAATCTGTTTCTTTTTTCAATAATTCTGAACGATTATAACCTGATAATGAATCATCTCCTGTCAGATATGTTATGGTTATTGAACCTGAAGTATAGTTTCCGTGTTGATATGAGATGCTTCCTCCTGTTGGGTTGCTTATATCCTGTTTTATGTAGCCTTCGCTACTATACCAGTCGCTCCATCCCCAGCCATATTGATATCCGTTCTTTGCTTTAACACTAAAATAATATGTTGTGTTCTCTGTTAAGTTCAATCCTGTTTCGTTGAATCCATAAGTGAGTATTTCTTTTTCTGACAACACATCGTCATATCCTGGCACAGGATATTTTGTTGTTCCTATTGTGAATTTAAACTTGCTTATGTTTGTCTCGTTGTCTATAAAGTTCCATAATCCTCTGAGTGTGCTTTCTTCATTAGTCCATATATTGCTTACATCTGTTCCTGTCCATTGAGCACTTCCATTTTGATAAACTGGGACAGAATTATCTTCTATT
>NZBB01000035.1 GCA_002686295.1 Candidatus Woesearchaeota archaeon | reverse complement strand
TATACTTCAGTACCTGCCAAAATGCCGTCAAAATCTGGAATTTTTTCAACTAATTCATCTTCATTCAGTTTTCTTCCTTTATCATTCAAAACCACATTATACCCATTTTCTTCAAACAATTGTAAAGGAGTGGTCGAAAACTGAGCAAATGTTGTGGTTGGGATAAAAATATTCTTCATTAATTCAGATAAGTCCTTATCAGAGAGTCGTTTTTCATTAACCGTTCTACATTAGCTAAATCTTGTGGAGTATCAACAGCAATTGTATTATTGTCTGTTTCAATCATTTTTATTTTAATTCCGTTTTCAATAAATCTATTCATATCAACTGACTCGATGATTTCCAAAGGTGTAGGTTCAAGCCTAGTATAGTTAATTAAACAATCTCTGGTAAATGGTATTACACATACTTGTTTATAGGCTTTTATTTCACTAGAGTATTTTCTTTTCGAAGGAATAGGTTCCCGGGAGAAATAGATAGCGAAATTTTCTTTATCTACAACTACTTTCACCTCATTTGGGTCTTCCCATTCTTCAATTTTTTTTATAGTAGCCATCAAATTTGAAACTGTAACTGATTGATCATCTAGCAATGGCTGAACTGCAGCATCTATCATTTCCGGGAGGATCATAGGTTCATCACCTTGGAGCATAACAATGATATCAGTTTTTTGTTCTGTACGCGATTCAATAATATTCAATGCTTCTGATGTCCTATCTGATGCTCGCTCATGCGAAGTGTCCGTCATTATTGCTTTTCCATCAATTGATTTTATGTAATCAATAATTTCTTGATCACAGGTTGCCACATAGACATCGTCAAGTATTTTTGCCATTTTACTGCGGAAATACACATGCCCAATCATAGGTATGCCGTGTATATTTGCTAATGGTTTTCCCGGGAACCGACTACTACCCATTCTTGCGGGAATAATCCCTACGATATTCATCCTATACCATTCCTAAGTGAATTCATTTCCTGACGGCATATTGTTCCCAGAAATAGTATGTCTAAACTAAAGGCTATAAATGTGTAGCCATTTTTTATTTTTTCAAGCACTAATTTATGATTTGGTTCAATGATATGATATCCCATTGGTTTATCCACCTTTTTTGAAACTTCTTCATACTTTCTTAATACATCAACAACATCTGAATCCTCATATTTACCTGGTTTTCCCATGGACCCTGAGAGGTCATATGGGCCTATAATGGTACCGTCAATACCATCTACCGTTATTATATCCTCTAGATTATTGATTGCATCTATATGTTCTATTTGAGCAATTACCCTGGTTTCATTATTAATAGTATCTGCATATTCCTCAAAATCAAATCCGTATCCCTGGGCTCGGGCTAATCCTACACCTCTATTACCTAGAGGAGGATATTTAACCGCATTAATCGCTTTTTCAGCATCAATTTTCGAATTGATCATGGGTACAATGATTCCTTTTGCACCGGCATCAAGGACACGTTTAATGATCAGGGGATCATTTGCACCAACACGAACGTAGGGAACACAGCCTTTTGCTTCTATAGTTGCTATTAATTTTTCTGCTCCATAATAATCTATTACTGAATGCTCCAGGTCAACACAGAGCCAGTCAAATCCAGCGTCCGCCATTATTTCTACAATAGAAATATGATTTAATGTGATCCAAGATCCTAATGTCATAGTCATTCCCCTAGTTTTTAAAGTTAAAAATCATAGTTGTCATCAGTAACATCCCCAACAATTTTTGCAGGGACTCCTGCAGCAATTTTTTTAGAAGGTACATCAATTAGAACAATGGCGCCTGGTGCTACTATTGCTCCTTCTCCGACTGTTACTTTTCCAATAATCATAGAATTGCCGGCAATTTTAGCATTTTTTTTCACTATTGGAGCACAGCCATTTTTACTTCCGAATGTAACGTTTCCATAAATGTGTACACCTTCTTCGATTATTGTCTCTTCTGTAATTATCACATTTCTATGATGAAATTTAATGCCCGGCTTTATTTGAGGATTTCGTGCACAGGATAATCCATTTAATATTTCATTTTTTCTTCTATAATATTGTGACAGATTTCCATACATGACTCGTTTAATTTTACTTCTACACTGTGATTTAATACAAAAATATTGGGATAACCTCATCCATGTAGTGCTCGAATACCTTGATACATATCTTATTCGCCACAGCTTACCTAACCAACTTTTTGGTGTCGGATTAAATTCAGACTCATCAAATGAAAAACATTCATTGAATCTGGTGGGGTAATTATTTTGTTTTACTTTATTCATTTATGATTTTGAAAATATCTTACAAATTGATTTTTATAATAAATGAATTCTTCATTGCTTATTCCTGCTAGTTGAGGTTTAATAAAGAGGATGCCTCCAGAGATCGTTGTGTAAATAATGACAAAAGAAATTATACTAAGCAAAGTATTAAGAATAAACATATCAATAATAACATTGGTCAGAACGCCCGCAGAAACTAAGAACAGTAATACAAGAAATTGAAAATGGATCCATTGGCTTAAGGATGATTTTATCATTTTTAATATATAAAAAGATTGAATTGTTGATAATATTATGCTAATAACTATCATTTTTATTGCAATACCATTAGATCCTAAACTAAAACCTGGTATTATAAGTGTGGTTGGAGCAACTAATACATATGTTAATAATACACCAAGAATCATGGTAATTATTGAAATATTGCGATGTAGCTTCACTTTCTCCACAGCATAGAAAAAAGTGCTATTGATTTGTGAAATAGCCGAAAATGCAGGTAGAAATGCCATGATTTTCAATACAGATATCGCTCCATAATAATCCTCATGCAGGAACAACTTAATTATTTTTTCAGAGTTCATATAAACAACTATAGCCGAAAATATTGACAATAAATAAATAGGTTTTAACGACTTAAAATATATTTTGTTAACTTGCTCAATATTTTTTTTATTATAGGCAAAAGAAACCTCTCTCCAAAATATACTTATTATCGATGTTGTAAATATCATAACAATTGATATCCAGCGAAAAGAAATTGAAAAATAACCTTGCTGTACAGAACCATCTGTAATCTGCAAAAACCAGCGATCAAATATGTTAGATATAAACCCAAAAACACCGTATACAATTAATGGTGTACAATAGTGGACAAAATAAGATATTGTTTCCTTCGTTTTTTCAGGGTTATATCGGTCAAAGTAATCTTGTTTTCTCTTGATTAGAAAATAGTAATAGTTAAAACTGATAATGACTAGTGAACCGATATAATTAACAATAATAAATGTGTTCAAATTCAGAATATCAAATAAAAATAGTATTACGTTAAGTGCTGTTGTTATTAAGGAGGATAATAAGTTTATCTTTTGTACATAAACAGATTCTGCTTTTGTTTCACCAAATTGGATTGATATTGACCCGATGTAGTTAACCCACTGTAAAATACCAATTAATATGATAAAAATATTGATTTGATCTGGGAATAATTTCCCTTTGAAGCCAAAAATGATCGATCCAAAAATAATAAGCAGAATAATAAACAATTGAACAATTGCCCATCCAAAAAATACGATAAAAGCATTTGTACTTTTTTTATTCTTGGAACTGTAAGTAAAAAAGGCACTGTTTGTACTTAACGTAAGAAATGTTTGTATCGCTTTAAATGTCCTAAGTAAAAAATTATAATTACCATAATTAGAAACACCTAAACTGTTTGGAACTATCGTTGCATTAATAAAACTAGTAAATACTTTAGCTATATTCACAAATAGAGTAATACTATATCGTTTTATCATTGAATCGGTATTCATTTATAACAAAGGAGCAATGTTAATTTATATGAAACTATTATTTTCGATAATATCTTTAATCAAATCAAGTTCAGACATATTATTATTATTTAAACAGTATTTTTTTGTGTACGTATTAATAAAACTTTGTTCCGATCGAAAATATTTGTTAAAACCATCCTGAACTTGAATTGAATAATCCTTGCTAAGATCAACATCGCACCAAAAAACTCTTTCTTTAAAATCTTTTTTAGCTTCGAGGGCAATGTTCATTAGACCAAGATTAAAATAAATTATTGGTTTATCTGTTGCTGCCACTAAATTTGAAATTGTTGAAAAATAATCTATTATAATTAAATCAAATTGATTAAGTATATGAATCTTTGTTTTTAAATCATTTTGAATTAATCTTTCGTCAGGAATATTAACTAATTTATTTTGCCCTGGGTAAGCCTTATAAAAAATATTATTTGAGTGATCAATAATTGCATTTTGCCATTCATTGTATAGTTGATCATCAATATCCCGAAATGGACCATACCTTTTGTTAAAAGAATAGCCTGTCGGGATATATAGAATTTTTGATGTTTCTGATTCACTCTTCTTGATGATTGGATTAGCTGTATAGATGGATTCCAACAAATCTGACGTACGTCTGTGAAATTTAGGAGCTTCGTTTAAGGAATGGTTATATTCACCAAATTCCAATGTGGTGGCACCAAATGTTAAATATTGATTACAATATGAAAATTCGCCATACCCCATGATTGGGTCATCCAGTTGTAGCGAGTATCCAAATCCATGAGAAACACCAATCACCTTTTTTCCACTATCAAGATAATTAGCACTGTTGACTCTGTTTGTTATCAATGTGTTACTTTCGACTAACAAATATTCTCCTGGACTACTTAATTCACAATCAGAAATATTATTTTTGATATAGTTTATAAAATTCTCAACAAAAATATTTTTACACGGTATATCATATTTTATACATATTTGATCAATGGTATCTCTTAAAAAGTCAACCTGGCATTCGTAGTTCTTTAAGTAAACTTTTTTATTCTTTATAAGATTTATTTTATAACTAAATGGTAACTTTATTAATGTAGTAGCCATAAACAAATCAGGATGAATAATTGATATTGATTTTCTATTCTTGAAAAGCATATTTACTATATTTCGAAAGTAGATGATGGCAATAATGACAGTAGATTTATAATTTGATTGCAATTGTTCAGATTGCCCAAACTGAACATTGAAGGGTGCATTACAGTACTTTGAGTTTAAATATGGAAATACAACATCTTCTTTGTAGGTATACTCAGAACTTTTAATAATATAGTAGTTCGACAAATAAATCATTAATTCATGAAAGAATATTCCAATAATGTTCAAATATGGACCGGTTTTCTCGGTAAGTAATTTATATCTACCTCTGAGATTGCGATTAATTTCCAGTGCAAACTTGTCTATATCACGCATATTATAATTATTTCAGTTTTGATAAAATGAATGTTTTTAAACCAGATAATACTTCAGTTAATATATCCTTTTGCAATGAGAATATATTCTTTGTCACTTGCGAGGTCACTTCTATTGCTAGTCTTTAAGAATGTACATCCATTTTTCTCAGCACCCCTGAATGGAATTGTTTCATTTCTGTGATTATCAAGGGAATCCAGCAGTTCCCATCCATTATTTTCATTGTAGGTCCATATATCTGAATCTCGATGCTGGTCAATATTTTCGAATAATTCACTTTGGGTAATGCCCAACCATTCACAGAATAAATGGATTTCCTTAGGTATAATAAACTGGTATGATTTTATTAGGTCAATTCCTTCATTTCGAGACAATCTGCCAAATCGAATTTCTCGATTCACATTGTCTGTTATCTTGCCATATCCAAACTTCAGAAATTTAATGTAATCATGGAGACCTGTGTAGTGGTGGCAATCTACATAGTTGTAATTATCAATTGTCCGTTGAGCTATCCCAGATTCATATCCATATTTATCAATCATCTTTTCATGCTGCGCTTTTGTATCCCATCGGATATAATTGCTTAGATAAATGCCTCTGACTCCGACTGATTCTATTTCTTTTGCATGAGGATATGTAAAGGCTTCAATATCACCATCTTCAATCCCATAATTCCCATCAAGTAAATATTCCTCATCAAGTCCAATTAAATCATGATCTCTCCTATATTTCCCGGTCATTTCGACTTCATCAAGGTGAGAAAACATTCCAACTTGGTCACATCCCTGATGTACACCCCAAATAATTAGAGGTATTTTGAATTTTACAGCAATCTGGACTGGAAATGCAGTTGATCCTGCTAAAATATGCCAATAAATACTCCCACGTTCATTTAATGTTGCACGAGTTATTTTTTTTACAATTTTTGGATCAACAGTTTTTGTTATTATATCGCAATCAAATATTGTGCGAAGATATGCCAGGTTTCTTATTCCTAGCTCAGTGTTGTAATGTTTATTATAGGACACCAATAAAGGATTCATTTTGAATTTGTTCTTTATTGTGTCAACAATAAAGTAAGAATCTGATGCACCAGTTACTGGTATAATGCAGTCCCATTTTTCAGGAGTTTTACATTTGTAATCATTCAATATTCCAGATAACTTATTTCCCTGTTCACTCCATTCAATTAGATCTTTTTCCTCATGTATGCGACATCCGCTACAAATACCTTCATCATCAAATACAATATTCAACGGGTGGTTTGCAGGATAGCAACAGCGTCTACAATATTTCATATTCTTTCCCGGGGGAAAATGTTAAATCTCATGTCATGCAATTCAGTATCCGTTTTACGATTGATAATACCATTATTATTAAATGAAAATTCCCTATATGATATAAAACTATTCTTTCTGATATTTTCTTTTTGATGACTTAAATACGATTTAATCTTTGAGATAGAATGCTCATTAAAATGTAAATAGTTTGCAATAAATACTGCCGCAACATTCTTTTTATGAAGGCCTTGCTGAATATGAAGGGGGTTGCCAACTCCTCCTCCAAAAATGATAGGTATATTAACAGATACAGATATTTGATCAATTAATTTAAGGTCTAATCCTGTTTTCATACCGTCTCTATTCACAGAATTAACAAGAAGTTCTCCAGCTCCGCTTGATTCTGCTTCTTTTGCACATTCTATTATATTTCTGCCAGTGTGAGTTTTATTTAAATAATCGTACACAAAATACTCTTTCTTCGGCGTTTCTAACACATCGACAGATGCTACAATACATTGATTCCCAAAAGTTCTCGCAGAATCATGAATAAAATTACTGTTATGCAACACCACCTGATTTAGAGATACTTTATCTGCTCCATGTTGTATGAGTTTTTGGATATGTAAAATATCTGTTATTCCTCCTCCTACAGTAAGTGGGACATAACACACCTTTGATATCTTTTCAATCATTGAATAGTTTGGTTCTATACCTTTCTGTGTTGCATCGATATCAATAATTAGTATTTCATCAACACCCCAGTTAGTAAAATATTCAACTTGGATTTCAGGTCTACCAACTGGTAGATATTTATTAAATCCAATGCTTTGTACTACAATACCGTTTTTGACAACCAAACAGGCAATTATTCTTTTCTTAAGCAATTTATTAGTACTGTTCCATAAAGTTTAGGACATTTCTTAAAAACCGCAATCCATTCGCATGGCTTTTCTCTGGATGAAATTGACAGGCAATAATATTTTCTTTTTGAATAACTGCTGCAATATTATCTCCATACAAGGTTGTGCCTGAAATTAGTTCGGATTTACATATTAAGTGATAAGCATGATCAAAATAGAACTCAGGATGTTCTGGAATATTAGTGAATAATGGGTGATGTTTATTACATCTAACATTATTCCAACCTACATGAGGTATTCTATCAACTTTATTTTTGTCAAGTTGCTCTACTTTTCCACTAATCCATCCCAATCCAGAATAGGAACCAAGCTCCGTTGAGTGATCAGCCATTAATTGAAGACCTAGACAAATACCAAGTATTGGTTTTTTCTGTATTATTGCTGCTTTGTTCAGATGTTCTACAAGATACAATCTGTTCAGATTCTCCATAGCCTTTCCAAATGCTCCAACACCAGGCATTATAATAGCGTCTGCATCTTTAATAGCATTTGGCTCATTCGAAATAAAATGTTTTACCCGTAAATAATCCATTGCGTTTGCAAGTGATTGAAGGTTTCCCATTCCATAATTCAGGATTAGTATTCTTCTCCCCTTGGTTTCCATTTATGATTATTATACTTTCAATTTGCTTGAGTTATAATATAATTATACTAGTTTATATTTCAATTCCCAGGAACCATTATATTTTTTTTGCCATATATTTTTATTCCTAAAAGAATTTGCTACATCCCAAAATTCGTCTTCTGAAAATTCTAAATACTCACAAAATTTTTTAATATATATTGTTGAGCATTTACCATCATATTTTTTTACTAATTCTACAGCTTCATCTCTTTCCATTTCACCTAGTCTAATTAATTCACTTACTTCATCGGTTGTTTTCCCAAAACCAAATTTGAAATATTTTAGCATTTGGTTAACATGTACAAAATCATTTTCTAAAGCATCAAAATTATTTATTGCGCCTATTTCTTCAGGTTTAGAATTCCTAACGTGCAAACCATTCTCAATTGCGACTTCAGCATTTATTTTATTATTGAAATCTTTATAATAATACCCCAGATATACAATTCTTAAATTTCCAAGTTCCATTTCTTTATCGCTCGGATAAGAATGCCATATTGCTTGAGATTTTTGAATGGTATTTTTAAAGAATTCTGAGGGGTTTCCTCCCGATAATGTATTATTATATTTCATTCGGTTACCATCTCCGGTTGTTGAACCTCCAACATCACCATAAGTAAGTACATTATTTTCGCCTAAAAATATTAAAGGAATTCTATAAGCAATCGCAACACGTGGAGTGGTCGCATACAAAGCCATTTCTGTTGGTTTTCCATAACTGCCATATTTAATAAATGACCGTTTCATCATTGTTTTCCAAATCTTTGGAGAGGGACCAACAGAAATTGTTGTAAATCCAAGGTTGGTTAAATTAGCAAGGTTTTGGGCTCCAATTTCAGATTGACCCTCAGGTGGATAAGTACAGCTGACCAGTAATGGATTAATGCCTAAATCATCTCTTGCAAGTAATGCCTGCCTTGTACTATCCTTTCCTCCGCTAACCCCTATTATGCAATCAAAATTAGAATCGCTGTTGTCTTTGCCCCATAATGCAATTTCATTCAGTTCTTTCCTTCGAGATCCCCAATCAATTTTATCTTTTTCTACACTTATAATACATGGCAAACAAATTCCATCTTGATTAAAAGATAGCCCCGGCCTTGAAGAAGGTGTAACACATTTATTACAGTACTGAATCAATATTTAATTTTATTTTTGTAAGTGATATATGCTATTTTGAACCAATAATTTTTGCTGGGACGCCTGCTGCGATAGAATTTTTAGGGATATCATTTAACACTACTGAACCCATACCTATAAGACTAAAGTCACCTATTTTAACACCTTCTCGTATTGTTGAATTTGATCCAATATGTACTCCTTTACCTATTTCTACCCTAGCTCCAATGCTCGCATGGTTGGCTACTATTGCAAATTTATCTATTATTGTATCGTGACCAATAAAAGAATTACCATAGAAGACACAATTATCTGAAATTTTTACCTCTGTACTTAATTGTACATTTGCCGCCATAAATATACCCCTTCCAAGTGAGCAGTAATCATCAGGGATAATAACATTTGGGTGAATGACGTTTACATATTTTTCTATTGAGATATTGAGTTTATTTAATTGATTCCATTGCACTCTCTCATTTTTCATATCTCTGAAAGTAATTATTAAAAATACGTCATCTGGCTTTAATAAGTCCGGAAGATTATCTAAATGTCCAATAACTGGTATTTTTTTATTCTTACCTTGTGTTGATCCAATTTCTAATTCATCATTAACAATACCTAATACTTCCATACCTGGTATTACATCTATTACTGAAGCACCGATTGTTCCGAGACCATTAATTATTATTTTTTTCATTTTGTTTTTTTTGCAATTATTTTTGCTTTGACAAGTAATTTTTTAGCTGCATATACCATAGGGGGGCCTATAAATCTATCATTTATGACAGCAACGCCTTTTTCATCTTTTACAGCTTTATCAAATAATCCAAGCATTTCTTTTGCATCTGAAATTTCTTTAGCACTGGGTGAAAAATATTTATGCACCAATGGTAATTCTTTTGGATGCAGAGTAAGCATTCCTTCAAAACCAAGATTTTTCGCAATAATTAAGTTCCTTTCTAAATCTTCTAGGTCATGAATGTTTATATGCACTGTATCAATTGGCAATACATTGTTTGCTTTAGCGGCCATAGCAATTATTGCTCTTGGCGTGTAAATACTTTGCCCCTCATGATCATGTATACCACCTAAATCCGCAACAAAATCTTCGCATCCAAAAGCAATGGCAACTACCCTTTTAGATGCTTGACAAATATCCTGAACATTCATAACTGCAGCCGCTGTTTCAATTAAAGGTATGATTTTGAAAGTACCTATAGGTATTCCTTTTTCATACTCCATCGTTTCTAGCAACTTAGCAAAGAAATAAACATCCCTACCTGTTTGGGATTTTGGATACATAAAACCGTGAACACCATCAATTGTCAATTGATATATATCCTTTAACAATTGACCGCTTTCTCTATCGTTGACTCTTGGAAAAACATAATAATTATCAAAATTACCATTTGATATCCACTCTGATATTTTATCTCTGGCAACCTGTTTATTTGCTATTGGCTGAACCGAATCTTCAATGTCGAATAATAATACATCAGCATTAGACTTTGATGCGCTCGCTAATAGTTTTTCATTATGACCGGGGACAAACATTAAGCTTCTAAATAAATAATTATTCATTTTTTATCTCCAACATTTATAATGGTTTTTGATTTCGCTATTTTGGGTGGAGTCATAAGTGTTCCATTAACAATTGAATAGCCAAGGTTATTTTGATTTTTACTCAAAGAAATAATATTCTGTGCATTTTTATAGTCATCTTCATTGACATTATATATTTTGTTAATTATATCTATTTGGTTAGGATGTATACTAAAACGACCATTAAATCCAAATAAAAAACTACCCTGACAATTTTCATCAAAAAGCTCATTATCTCTATAATTTGTAAAAACTCCATCCAATAGTATGCTACATATTGGTTTATTAATAATGATAAAATAAGCTTTTATTTGATTGGTTAGATTGATTAATGATTTATTTGATTGATAAAAGTCTGTTAGCATATCTTCCAAGCCCAAGCCGACCGCAAATAAGTTCATCCTAATTAATTCATTTGAAAAAAATGTAATCCTATTCAAGTCTATGAGATTTTCAATTAATATAATTTTCTTTTTATTTTTTGGATATTTCTTCCAATTGTCAGGTCTGAACTTTGGTATTACCACTCCAATGCCGGGTAAGTTCATTAAAAAATCTAAATCGTCATCGAAATATTTAGATTCTTCATCGTGGATACGAATCCAAATATTTTTTAAGGCAGAATTCTTAACATACTTTAATATATTTTCCTTCCCTTTATCTATGCGGTTTTCAGGCACACCATCTTCTAAATCAATGATGATATGATCAGCCGATAGGTTGTTTATTTTTTTAAAATATTCTGTTCGATGACTCGGAATGAAATGAAAAGATCTGTCAGGCATTATTTTTAGGAATTAAGATGTGTCTTCTGAATGTTAAAACTTTTTCATTTTTTTGATTATATGCTTTTGTTTCAACATATACAATACCTCGGTCTGGTTTTTTTTCTGATTCCCTGATTTCTAATATTTCGGTCTCTGCAATAAGAGTATCTCCTATAAAAACTGGTTTGTCATGTATAATCTTATCATAATTTAAGTTTGCAATTGCTTTTCCACTGATGTCCTTAACACTCATCCCTACTACTAAACTAAAAATATATGAACCAACCACTAATATTTCTCCATGAGTTTTATTGGCTGCGTATTCTTTATCCAAATGGACAGGGTGGTGGTTCATTGTTAAAAGACAAAATAAATTATTATCGCTTTCAGTTATAGTCTTTGTGACTGAATGTTTATATATTTCACCAACTTTGAATTCATTAAAATATCTTCCAAATTGTTCATTATGTAAATTCATATTTATTCCCTTAGTCTTTATTCCAAATCATGTCACTTCCTTTAATCTAATATTCAATTATTTTATTAATTGATTTAATAATGTCACTGATGTCATTTTTTAATTGTGGTGGGCGGATATGTTCATTGATGATCATTTCATCAAAATGTAGTTTTTCAGCATTCGGGCAAATACCCTTGGAATAATTCATTCTACAACCTTGATTTTCTGATGCTGAAAATGGATATCCATTTTTAAATAATTGTTTTTTTTGATAAACCGGTTCATAGTAAAGAGGTTTTACATAGCCTTGATTAAATAAAATGCCTTCCGCATTCACTGCCTTAATAAAACTATCCCTAGTAATGCCTGCTATCTCTTCTAAAAATCGCATCGGAAAAACATAGTAAGTGCTTTTTGCACTTTTTCTCTCCTTTAAGGGGACCAAAAATTCAACCTCGTCAAGTAGGCGAGAAAGTTCATATACCAGTTCCAAGCGATTACTAGTTAATTCCTCTACCTTTTTCAGCTGCTCGCGTGCCATGGCTGCCTGAACCTCGGTCAAACGGTAATTAAAACCACAAATATTTGTAATGTTTTCATATCCAGCAGGACCAACAACAGCCTCACCATGATTTCTGATGAGCTGCAGTCTATAAGCCAAATCGCTATTATTTGTTATACAAACACCTCCCTCACCGGTTTGAATCGTTTTATTAACATTTAAACTGAATACACCTATATCGCCAAACGTACCGACGAATTTGTCATTAAATTTTGCCAGATGGGCCTGAGCACAATCTTCGATAATTCTTATATTATATTTTACTGCGATTTCCATTATACGATCCATGTCAGCAGGTAGACCAAATTGATGGACAACAAGAATGGCTTTGGTCCGCTCGGTGATTTTTTCTTCAATTGAATCAGGATCTAGGCTACCAGTTTCTAACTCCACATCTGCAAATATAGGAATTGCACCATAAATCATGGGCGCCATAGCACAAGCAGACATGGTATATGGTGATACAATAACCTCATCTCCAAATCCGATTCCCAATGCTCCAATTGCAGCATATAATCCTGAAGTAGCGCTGTTCATTGAAATCGAATATTTTACCTGATAATACTCACTCCATTCCTCTTCGAGTGACTGGACCTCAGGTCCACCTAAAAATGAAAATGGATTATCGGGAGTATGTGATCCCTCAAATAAAGACAAATATCCACTATTAATTGCACGAATTGCGGCCGACTTTTCCTCCTCTCCAATAGTAAAATTATCCATCCATGGTTTTTTTCTAATTGGCTTACCACCATTTATAGCCAATGATTTATTATTTAAATTAAATTTATATTTCATATTCTGCAGACCATATTGTTTGCATTGTGTTATAAACATCTGACAAAGTAAATCCCTCTAATAATGAATAGTCGCTATTAGTAATTGCCTTTGAAATAATCCTTATTGCATTATGCATCGAACTATACTTCCTAGGCAAAAGACCATTGTCAATCTCTTCTAAAACATTTTCCTTAATATTATTTACTATCTTTTTTTCAATTATAATTTTTTCCCCAAAATCTTCAATACGCAATCGGCTATCAGTAAAGAGAAGACTAAAATCAAATATTTGATAGTATTCTTCATCTACACCTAATACTGTAATATTTTTTTTTGATTTTATCGCTTTCAATTCTAACTCTAAGGTTGGATCACTTTCATAAGGACTAGGTAATACTGAGAATATCCTATTTATAATAAATGTATCTTTTAACAAAAATGATAACGTATCTATTAAATGAACACCATTATGCTGCCAGCCAGAATAATATGTAGCAAATCCACGATAAAATTCTCCATATTCACCTTCACTAATCATATTCCTTAATTGAATGTGGTATTCATCAAATCGCCTAGTATAATTGACTACAATATTTACTCCATTTATTTTTGATAATTCCAGCAGTTCATAATATTCTTTAATATTAGAGCAAGCTGGTTTTTCAAGAAAAATAACTTTGGGCAAATGGGAACTTTGAAGTATTTCTCTACTTATCAAAAAATGAGTTTCATCCGGAGTGCAGATTGATACAATGTCAGGGTTATGTTTAGATAGCCCATCTTTAATACTATATTCAATTGCACATCCATATTGTTCAGAAAACTTTTTTGCTTTCCCATCTATAACATCTATGCAAACAGATAATTCAACATTATTATTTACATATCCACTAGCATGCGACATTCCATCATTTAAGTCATAATTTTCCCCAGCAATCCTACCGCATCCGATAATCATAGATTTTAACATTTTATTCTTCTCTATACTCTTTCCATAAACGTTCAACATGACTATTACTAGCCTGCAACTCTTTGTTTTTCAGTAAAAAGTCTATAATTTCTCGAGAGGAGAATGATAACCTGCCAACATTAATAAAGTGTTTATAGATTGCTTCAATTACTAAAAAATCTTCTGCTGTATCAAGTTCAATTTCCATTTCAGGATAAAAAAGATTATTTGGAGCTCTAATATTCAACAATTTATATATCTCGGGGTGTTGCCTGATGTATAATGTGCCATGCTCTTTTACTTTGGAATCTAATGATCTTTTGTGCGCATCTTTTAGTGCTTCAACTTTATATACTTCAACTTCTAATCCAGGAGGATAAGTAGTAGTTAAATCATTGCCTACAAAATCATATTTCCCATTATGGCTTAAAAATATGTTTATCATTTCATCAATAATCTCTGGATCAATACATGGACAATCTCCGAATAGGGTCACACCTTGATCTGCATTATAATAATCCATAACACCAATAATTCTCTTTAGGACATCATCCTCGCTACCCCTAAAAACACTTATACTATTATTTTTACAATAATCATATATTACATCATCCAAAGGATTTGTAGATGTAGCTACGACTACTTCATCCAATAATTTTGCAGAATTCACCCTATCAACAAGCCTGCCCAATACTGGTTTACCAACCAGGTCTTTCATTACTTTTCCTGGTAGCCTTGTGGATCCCATTCTTACTTGAATTGATGCAACAGTTTTAATCATAATTTTTCAATAAATCTTGCAATATTTCTGCTTGAACCAATGAATTTATTTTTAAAAGAATCTATTTTTATTTTTGGTTTATTAGCTAGATAAGAACTAAGAGTACTTATTTTTTTGGTGGAATTTATAATGTTCATATCCTCTCCATAAAATCTGCTTTTCGCATTTGGCCGATAACATATTATATCATTCCGATGCATTGCTAATTCTAATAATAACATAGACTGCATACCAATAATCAAATCTGGAATTTGAATCATCATTTCAAATGTCCAATCGATTGCCATATCAATATTATGAGATAAATATTTAGAATATTTATCTTTTTTTTCCTCGGGGTGTGATTTGATTAACAATCTATAATCATTAGGCATAACTTTAATTAAATCATTAATTACAGAATATTCATCATATCCAAGATAATCTTCAGAATTTTGAGGGAAAGAAGAATGTAATTCTTCGGATATAAATAATATAAGTTTATTCTCAATCGAATTACATTGTAAAGAATCATCCTTAGATTTTTTAAAATCAAAATTGGCAATGGATTCTAATAAGGGATTACCACCAACAAAAATTTTATGTTCCGGTACACCATCATTAACTGCTTGGGTTTTAGCATAATTA